>NZ_JBSWUB010000002.1:0-75794 GCF_056158845.1 Priestia sp. ABM2_011 | reverse complement strand
TACAGTACACGGAGGAATACCCAAGTCCGGCTGAAGGGATCGGTCTTGAAAACCGACAGGGGTGTTAAAGCCCGCGGGGGTTCGAATCCCTCTTCCTCCGCCATTTTCTATTTTGGTCCCGTGGTGTAGCGGTTAACATGCCTGCCTGTCACGCAGGAGATCGCGGGTTCGATTCCCGTCGGGACCGCCACTTTAAAATATGCGGGTGTAGTTTAGTGGTAAAACCTCAGCCTTCCAAGCTGATGTCGTGAGTTCGATTCTCATCACCCGCTCCAAATCCAAGTAAAGGGCCTATAGCTCAGCTGGTTAGAGCGCACGCCTGATAAGCGTGAGGTCGGTGGTTCGAGTCCACTTAGGCCCATCATGTTTTATAGTAATTGAATTTAACTTATAAATTGATACTGGCCCGTTGGTCAAGCGGTTAAGACACCGCCCTTTCACGGCGGTAACACGGGTTCGAATCCCGTACGGGTCATCAAAAAAGCAGTTTGCATTTGCAAACTGCTTTTTTATTTCTATTAAATAAAATTAGGAGGAGATTGAATAAGAAAAGCGAAATAAGCTGTGGTAGCTTCTGCCGTAGGTTTAGTTATTTAGTTAGCGATTCCATTAGCTCTACCGAATTTAGGAGGTTCTTCTGGATCAGCAGAAGCTGCTGATGTTGAAGGAGACGTAACGGAAAAAGCGTTCTTTGAATCTGCTCAATAGTACAATGTGATGGTACGGGGTCTTTAGAGGATGATTCGAACAAACAGGTGATGACCAAAAAACGGTCAGCTTTCATAGACCTTAACCGAATGGACTCTTCTGTAACGAGAAACAATGTTTAAAGATCTCCACCATTTTATGTATTAATAACTTAAAACCTTAAATAAAATATTCTCCTTAATATAAATGCCTTTATAAAAGTTGTGCTAATCTCTTTTCTTAATTGCTGAAAATTTGTATCTAATCCCCCCATTGTGTGTAAAACAAAAGTTAAATTCCTTACAGAGCGTTTCTCTGCACGTTAAAGACATATAATTTAATGTTTTTTATTAATAAATGCTGTAATTAAATAATCTCTGCATAAATTTAGACCTTTCTTCTTATCACATTAATTTAATAGGGAATATAATATCAATTTCCTATGTATTGTTCATGACATAGTTATTTGGCTAATGTTTAAATCACTAAGGAAATACTTCTATACATTTAATAAATATATAAAAGGAAAGTTCGTAAAAGTATACTTTTACGAACTTTCCTTTTATATAAGAAATCTACTGTTTTTATCGTTCGTTTAAGTAAGAAAAGTAATTACGAACGTTCTCTTTATCTAATACACTTTTACGAACGTTTTTGGTAGAATAAAAAGAAGATAGACACAAAAGGGAGTATAAAAATGGAAAATAGAAAATTTGGATATATCCGTGTAAGCAGCCGAGATCAAAATGAAGGACGACAACTTCAGTCCATGGAAGAAGTGGGCATTTCTCCTCGAGATATTTTCATGGATAAACAAAGTGGAAATAATTTCAATCGAGAACAGTACCAATTACTAAAACGAATGATTCGTAAAGGAGATATTCTTTACATTCATTCACTAGATCGTTTTGGTCGTAACAAAGAAGAAATTTTACAAGAGTGGAATGCTATTACGAAAGAAATTGAGGCAGACATTGTTGTCTTGGATATGCCTTTGCTGGATACGACTCAGTATAAGGATAGTTTGGGAACCTTTATTGCAGATTTGGTTCTTCAAATTTTGTCCTGGATGGCGCAAGAAGAACGAGATCGTATTCGTAAACGCCAGCGAGAAGGAATTAATGCTGCGCTGAAGAGTGGTATATCTTTTGGCCGTCCTAAAGCCCAAGTTAGCCAAGATTTTATTGAGGCTTATAACCGTTGGAAACGAAATGAAATTACAGCCGTACAGGCAATGAAGGAAGCGAATGTAAAAAAGACAACGTTTTATAAATTAGTAAAACAACATGAGGATGCAATGAATATGTAAACTGTTTAAGCTAGTTTATGTTTTACCTTTAGAGCTTTGAAATAAATATTATTCTTTGTGTCAAGTTATCTTTTATTCCACATTCTTCTATATACTAATTTATCTATTAATCTCGTATTAAAACAATGAAAAAAGGAAACACTATTTTTAAAAGAGAAATGATAAAGGGGTTAATCGTTTATGGAAAATAATATATCCAACGAAATGAGTCAAATTGAAAAAAATATATCTGATGAAATATTAGCTGAATTGTTTTTAAGTCAAGTAACGAAACAATTCAAAAGAGGTAAAATTCTTGAAGAGATTGATCAGTCCTTAAAGAATAAAGACAAAGAAGCTTTTTTGCGTTTAACGGATGAACTAAAATTTGTATCTTAGTAAATAATTAGAAATAGGAAGTCATTATATAAACAAACCAGACTGAGTATCTTTCATAAGAGGTTAAGAACACAATTATTATGGTTTAGCTTCAATATAAATGGGATAATGAGCAGGAGAATATATTTCTATTAAGATTAGTAAATAAGCAAGCATGCAGCAGATCATAATTGCTCCTGTTACTAAAGCGCAACGAAGAAATTTCTTCATTATTTTATGTCTTTGAAACTTATTAAAGTTAAGAATGTTACTCATAAAATCCTCCCTTTCCGGATTGATGGAGACATATTGTAAAAAGAAGATAAAACTATCTTCCTTAAAGATCAAAGGAATAGTTTTATCTTTTAATGTAACACGATCATACGTACTAAGAAATAGTAAGTTGTGAGATAAAGGAGATAATATGTTATAAAAAGTAAACTTATACAAATGAAATAATAAATGCAGCTTTTCGCTAGTTATATAAGCTGGCGATTTTTGCATTTTGAGAATGAAAAGTTGCCTAAGGTTACCCTACCTACTCTTAATGTAGTCTTCTTTATTCCTCAAGCTATTGAACGCGAGTTTTTATGGTTTGCAAAGTAGCTATATTATTTTGGACTGTTAAATTTAATTCATAGTATCCTCTCTCGCTGGATATACATGCATAGTCCCCTGAACATCCAGTTACAAAAAACGAGGTATTAGGAAAGTTAGGATTGATTGTAACTGAGTTAGCAAAAAATTTATGTGCATGATGAGTGAAAATCGCTAAAATTTTGTTCCTTACGTTAGAGGGTATAGCATTAAAAAACATGTTTGTCTGCATTTGAGTCATAACATGATCACCATGTATTTCCATAGTTATACCTGGAACTCTCAAAGGCCAATGAAAATCAATAATGTAATAATAGTTAGGATCTAAGTTACTTAGCAAGTTTAAGCTATCCTGGCTAAATACCCCGCCTCGACCATTATCTAACCAAACATGACGCACCAACCCTTGTGTTCCAGGAATAACTCTATAGCCAGTTAAATAACGATTGATGTACTGTCGAAATAAAGCTCTACTGTTATTTCTGTTAGTAGCCTCCCAGTTTCCTATAGAAGATCTGAAGGGAATTGATCCTAAAACATTATTTAAAATATTAGTGAACTGTTGGTAATATGTTTCAGCTACTTGTATTGAAGAAGCACCTAAAGCGTGTACATCATCTCCACCAAATATAATATATCGTTTATTACCATTGTTCACTACTCTTTGCAAAAGGGTATTAAACATACTTTGACTGTTTAAAAAACCTACATGACTATCACCTACAACTGCTAAATTAACTGTAGTAGCTAGTGGGAGTCCTGGTTGATTTTGAACGCAGTCATTTTCTCTTTTACCTTTATCGTTCTTAATTATTTTTACCACCCTTTCTGTCTATTGTTCTTGATATATTATTCATTAGATCAAGGCATGCTTGTACGATGATAAAAATGCTCCTTTATTTAAGAGAAGTAAAATAATAAATATTTTCTTTTTAAGCATGTCCAAACTCTTTTTGATTGGTAGCATATTCTGTTAATATAAATACCTTTTTAAAAAGGGGAACATAACATTGCTAACGAATAGTAAACAAAATTTAGAGAAATCTATTCAAAAAAATCAAGATAAAGAGTTCTTACAATACCTTCCACTACAAATTTATAGAGAAATAGCTTTTGCAGTCCCTATCCCCCAAGGCATCTCTGACTTACCACCAACTATTTTCTTTGATATTTCCAAGCAGTTTACTCCAGACCAGGTACAAAAAATTCAAGACACTATTAAAGGTGTATTATTTAACTGGTCGTTGCATCTAACACAAAAATGGAACAATGGATTTAATAATGGTGTATCACAATTGGCTGATTGCACGAACACATATGCGGTGAAAAACTTACAGCCTTTACGTTATTTTGGTGTTAATGTTACAGACGGAAAACAGGCCACAGATTTAGCTATGGAACAATTGACAGAAGTCATTAAAGACAATGGACTTCGCCGATCCCAAAGAGCTAGGATAGATTGGATATACACCCCTTCTCCTATAACAATACAATTACCACCGACAGTCACTAAGACTCAAACGCCGTTATCTATGATTGTTAATGTATATCAACTCCAACAACCGAATGTAACTGCCGGCCTGCTTATAGGCTCTATGTTTCATGCTTGGCTCCATAGGGGCGGTTACGACGACCCTAAAGTTACAAATTATTTTATTTCTGAATGTCCAATGTGCGTTATGAGAAGTTATCAACCCAAAAAGCCCGATGTACCCGATAGTTTGTTCTATAAATATTTTAATTAAATCAACTAGTTTAAAAGTAGTGCATGATATATACAAAACGAAAGATTATAAACCAAACTATTAGCACTTAAAGAATGTTTAAAAAGGATTTTTTTCCTATAATTTCACTTTTGTATTTAATATTTTTTACAACTAGTACAATTCAATTCACTATTTAATATAGTAGGTCATAAAAAAGGAGAATTCTGTTGAACCTAAAAGAAATTAAGGGATCATACGATGTAATTGTTAGCTTAGGCAGTGCTTGTAATCCTGCAATGGAATTAAAACGCTTAAATTTAAGGACATTCTCTGGACCACTAGACTGGAGTGTATCTCTATCACTTTCTGATGTTAATAGGTTACTGAAAAATAAATTCAACAATTTTATGGAACTTGAAAACATGTAACTAACTGATGGAGCGTTTGCATTTGTCGATGATGGGGTCTTAATTGAAGGGGTGCAATCTTATTTAATAGAGGATACTCATTATAATATTATTTCAGTCCACGATTTCCCAATCATTCCACATCAACATTGGAGTGCCACATACACCTCCTATAAAGAAAAACTTACAAATCGAATTAATCGTTTTATAGAAAAAATCACAACCTCTGAATCTGTTTTATTTATTAGATGGGCTGCTACCTATGAGCAATCTTTAGAATTACAAGCAATTTTAGAACAGATTGTTAAAGGTAATTTTAATATTCTTATTCTATGCCCTGAAGAAGGATTCAAGGGTGTAAGTGAAATTAATTGGGGAATTGATAAAGTATGTGCAGTTAAAGTACCGAGACTCCCTAATGACCTGGAAACATAGAATTATGTTTTAGAAGGTATAACATTAAGTTCTAGAAAACAATAAAATGAAAGCATAAGAAGAGTTTCAAAATAAGAGAAGCAACCTCATACCTAATGGCATTAGAGAGAGGTTGCTTTTTTATGATTCACACTCGTCGAAGAATGAATAACACAGCAAGTAAATAATAATGTTATTTTTACATAATGTAACATAAAAAAATAATATTACAATAAATACTGTGTTTTTAAGTATGAGCATATGTATAAAAAATGCGCTTTTTATACATTCGGCTTTTATTCACCTCAAGATAAAACGCTGATGTATCAAGGATGTATAAAAAGCTGCATAATTCATGAAGAGTGCCTCTTGAAGAACCCTTACCTACCAAGGGTTCTCTTTTTTGATGTGTTCCGGAAAGAGTGATTATGTTAACTATGATTGTATATGATATTCATTAACATAATTCAATTAAACACAGTATTGTACCAGACTTATTTTTTTACTTCTTTCAATGCATCTTTAATAATATCTATGATAATCTGAGGTTGATCAACGTGCAGTAGATGTCCTGCACCTTTAACAATAATATGTTTACTCTTCGTTGATAAACGTGTGAAATCACGTTGAAATAGATTCCATGCAGCAAAAGATTCCGTTGTGTGATAAGACTGTAGGCCAGCGCTCACAACTGTAAGAGGTACGTCTCCTAATGATTTAACTTCACTTATTTGTTCAAAGCTTTTTTCAATGTCATCTATAGAACCTTCGATTGAAAACTGGTTAAAATAAATAGACCTCATTTCTTCAGTGAATAATGGGGGCATAATTTTGTTTTGATCTTCATGACAGGAATCTAAAAGAACAATTCCTGCTATTTCTTCAGGATATTTGCTAGCATATAACCTTACATTAGCTCCTCCAATTGAATGACCTACAAGTACATATGGTGGTTTAATATTGGCATTTCGTAAAAGAGTATGTAAATTCTCAACTGACTGCTTACTGTCTTTTGGTCTATCGTCTTGTTCACTTTCTCCTAAGCCTGGTCTATTGTAGATAAAAAACTGTGCAAATTTTGAAATTTCCTCTTTGATTGGGTTCCAGTAATCAGAAGTGCAGCCATATCCAGATTCAAATATAATTGTCATATTTTCATTTTGTCTTTCGAAAAATTCGTAATAAAGTTTAATACCACCAATATCTTGCATCTTTCCTAATTTAGTGACTTCTTTCATATAAAAAACCTCCAAATATATCCATATCATTTTTAAGTATAAGGTAAATGCTACAATAAGAGCTACATTTTATTTGGAAGTTCCTAGAACAAACATTATGGTAACTAAGTTTTTAGATCTTAACTAATAACAAAAAGAACCTACTGTTTTAGTATAGTAGGCCCTTTTTGTTATTTATTTTTTAGTTTTTTAACAAGTTTAAAAGCCAGGAATCCTATTAAACCAATAATTATTAAGAATAATAGCAATCCTGTTGGACTAAATGTACCCATAATACCATCCTTAAAATTTCTATAATTTCTATAAATTACAATGTTACCATATTTGGATGGTTTGCACATTGCTTCGATAAAGCTTTTGGTTCCTGGAATCCGTTTTATGTTAACTAAACAAGTATCAGACATACAGCTATTCCAAACAAAACAACCTACTGCTCCTGTGCAGTAGGTTGTTTTGTTTGGAATAGCAAATATGGTTTTGTAGTGGTAGATGCCTCACGGCGTCTTGTGTAGTTTGCTCAATATGTAAAAAAGTTAATCATTGCATAAAAAGAGAAAAAACTCCTGTTGTCGGCCAGGAGTTTTTTCAGTAACGTATCAAGGTATTAAAAGTGATACGTAACGTATCTTGAGTAGTTTGCTCTATGTAAATAAATGCATTCACAGAAAATAGTCTCTGTGAATGCATTTATTTACATAGGAATGATTTTATCTTTTATGATCAAAAACCGTATGATTAGTAAAGTGAGCTTAACTAATCATACGATTTGTATTATTTATATTTGATGAACGGATTATTTTTCTTTCTACAAAGTACATTATAAAAAAGAAAAATGAAAATATGATGAAAATACAATGAGTTATATAAATTTAAAAAATAAAAAAATCAAACATGTGTCAACTAGAATTTGAATTATACGAAAGAAAAAAACTCCCCATG
Source organism: Priestia sp. ABM2_011 (assembly GCF_056158845.1). Taxonomy (NCBI): domain Bacteria; kingdom Bacillati; phylum Bacillota; class Bacilli; order Caryophanales; family Bacillaceae; genus Priestia; species Priestia sp. ABM2_011. The sequence goes on along the minus strand of NZ_JBSWUB010000002.1, from coordinate 68,140 downwards.
TGGTAGGGAGTTTTTTTCTAAGTATCGAGATATTGCGTTGAAAATGATACTTCAGGTATCTTCAACAGTTTGTTCAAAATTCGTAAAAGGTATACGAACTTTAAATAGTAAATCTGTATTTATTAAAGGGTATGAAATGCTTCAATGTATACTATCGGAGCTAATATAAAAAATGTTCAAGGTCTAAACTAGTAGTCAAATTAGAATATCTCATAGATACAAAAAGGGTATAAGAACAATTGTATTTTTCTTATCTGTAGCACAACATTTAAGAGAACAAAACTTACTTGTAGCTCGTATTGGTTTATATTCTTTTCTACAAATTTTACATTTTTTAATTGAATGTTTGATATATGCTTTTCCTTTACACTTCTGAGAACAATATTTTGCATTTTTATTATAGCTTTTAAATTCAGAATCGCAAATCTGACAAAAAAACTGACCCAACTTACTAATCACTCCTACTAAATATTACTGATTTCAGCTGTTCGACTATACGAGATGAATTTTAAAGCTTGTTGCTAATGAAGTCCATTATGATAACTAGGTTTTTATGTGATATGCCCTCAAAAAATAGAAAAAACCCCTGGTGCCTGTTCAGGAGTTTTTTCATGGATTATGCTAGGCAAGATGATGATATGAATCATCATGAGTAGTTTGTTTAAACGAATGAATTTTATGCCATAAGTAATTCATAAAAAAAGAAAGCTGCCAGGGAGGGTAGCTTTCTTTTTCATAAGGTTGCAGTGGAAGGCGCCCTTTAGTAGGCATCATGAATAGTTTGCTCAAAGTGTTTTTCGATATTCAAGTTGTTTATTTTTATATTTCTTTATAATTTTGAGTCTTTTTACTTTTTCATTCCTCTATACGTACAGGGTTATAACCATAAACATTAGCAAGATCAGTGTAGATAGAGAATATTAAAACGCTAATCCAAATTGCTCCGCCGATTAAAAAGAACAGATATTTAAATAGATTTTTCATATTTTGATTCCTTTCAACAAAAGAAAAAATCACTTATTTCTTCAAGTGATTTTTTCTTTTTTAATGCGCATTCATGGATACTAAAAGCTTCTTCTTTTTTTAATTTGCATCGAATATGTTTTTTAATTCATCTAAAACAGAAACAACACTTGGTCTCATAAGACCAAGTGTTGTTTCTGTTTTATTCTGTAAGGTTGTTGAGTCCTCTTTTTAAATACTATGTTTATTTTGGATAGAGCATAACTTTTTACTTAATCTTACATAAAAAAAACCATCCAATAGTCTTGTTTCCTTTAGGTACACGTGCCTTATATCCCGCATATCTTGTTAATGTGACACGAATATTTCATTAAATTGGTACGCTCCTTAGACATGTCCCTATTGGTCAGAGTATTGTTTAATGGGAAAATTTCATTCTTAAAAAAGCTCAAAGGTTCTTTGAGCTTTTTTATCTATGGTTCTATATTTGAGTATTTCTTTTAGCAGGAGATAGTATTTTGTGTTTAAATACTAGCACTATATTTTTAGAACAAAAGCTAACTAATAATACCGGAGCAGCTAGTTTTAGCTAGTTAAATGAAAGTGATAGTATAATGCTAGCTTTTTAAAAGATAGTACAAGCACTAGCAAAGTAGATGTAATTAAATTGTTACTCCATCATTCAAAAGAACGTTCAAAATGAGTGTATTGAAGTTGTTAATTTGATGATTTACTTATCTTGAATAGTTTACTCAAGGCACACATACATATAAATAAAACAATAATAAATTTATATTTAAAAACAAAAATTTATTGTTAAACAATAAATTAGATGTTATAGTTTATTTGAAAACAAACATGTGAGGTGTATTTTATGAAAAAAGGTTCATCATTATTTCTAAAAATTGCAGTTTTACTAATGAGTATTCCAGTTTTTGCTTTATGTATATTTGGTATTATCCACTTAGCAAACAATCCGGCTAATCCCGAATATGCATACCTACTATACCCTGGTGTATCTATTATGTACGTATCTGCGATACCATTTTTTATCGCGCTGTATCAAGCTTTTAAGCTTTTAACTTATATCGATAAAAACCAGGCGTTCTCTCAAATCTCAGTAGATGTTTTGAAGAAAATAAAATACTGTGCGAGTACAATTAGTATTTTATATGTAATTATGTTCCCTTTTGTCTTCCTTATGGCTGACAAAGATGATGCTCCAGGCCTTATAGTATTTGGTATGATTCCTATTTTTGCTTCTATGGTAATCGCAGTGTTTGCTGCTGTCCTCCAAAAACTTTTAAAAGAAGCAATTGATATAAAATCAGAAAATGACTTAACGGTCTGAGGTGATTAAAATGGCCATTATTATTAATATTGATGTCATGCTAGCTAAAAGAAAAATGAGTGTAACAGAACTTGCAGAAAGAGTTGGAATAACCATATCTAACCTTTCTATATTGAAAAATGGAAAAGCAAAAGCAGTTAGATTTTCAACACTTGAAGAAATTTGTAAAGCATTGGATTGCCAACCAGGAGATATTTTAGAATATCAAGCAAATGAGGAAAGAGAGGATTAATATATTTTCCTCATACTTCGTTTTATTTCAGATCAAAAAACAAAAAAGCTATCCTAAGGGGGACGGGACTGACCCCTGTTTTTGAGACAGGGACTCAAAACACCTTTCAAACGAGCCAGTTGCCGATATTGTACAGGTGACTGGTTGTTTAGTTTTGTTTGAATACGGGCATTGTTATAATAAGTAATATAGTTTTTGACGGTTTGCTCTACGATGGTGGTCGTAGTGTATGTCAACTCGTCAAGGTAGAACGTTTCAGACTTTAGCGAGGAATGAAACGATTCGAAAGAGGCATTATCTGCGGGAGTCCCTTTGCGGGACATACTCATGGTAATGCCTCTTTCGTTGATTTTTTGTTGATAAGCATACGATGTGTACACGGAACCTTGATCGCTATGCAGCGTGCATCCTTCAGGCAAAGAAGGAAGTTGACTTAACGTATCTAGAACAAACGCTACGTTTTGACAATCACCAATGGAATACGCGATGATTTCTCCGTTAAATAAATCCTGAATACTTGAAAGATACAACTGTTTAGGCTCAAAAGGCAAGTAGGTAATATCCGTCACTAGTTTTTGAAGAGGACGATCAGCTCGAAAGTCACGATTTAATACATTCTCTGCAACCTGATAAGGTTGCCCTGTTCGCTGACGTTTCTTCCGTTTTACGCGACATTGCCAACCATACTTCTGCATGGCACGCTGCACAAACTTATGATTCATCTTCATCGTTCGATTGAGTAATGCTATAATCTTTCGATAGCCATATCGAAACTTGTGTTTATGACATTGTTCACCAACTTGTTGTTCCATCCATTTCTTTAATGTATCCCGTTTTGTATGTTGCTTTCAACGATAGTAAGTGGATCGAGGGATATTAAGATGTAAACAGATTTGATAAATAGGCACCTGACCTTTTAGCTCTTCTACTGTGTTCACTACGATTTCTGGTACCACTTCCTTTCCAATTCCTTGTACTTTTTTAAGATCTCAATCTGTTGCTTTAACTGCCGGTTCTCTGCCTCTAACTTAGACGTCTCGCTCTTAAATTCAGGACCTTTTCCATATGAATATTGCTTGCCTACAGGCTGTTCAAATCGATGCATTTCTCCATTTTTATACCATGTCATCCACGTTTTTAATTGGGTATGATTACGAATATTCAGCTGTGATAATACTTCTTTTACAGGTATACCAGCTAATCTCATTTCAATCGCTTTTAATTTTATTTCTACCGGATAACTGACTCTTGTCCCCATAGAAAAAACACCTCCAAGTTATTGTTAGGTACTACATACCCGTTTTTTAACTTAAAGGTGTTTTTTATTTGTCTCACTCTAGGGGGTCAGTCCCGGTCAGTCCCTTCAAAATCAAAGCTTTTTTTGGTATCTAGAATGTTGATTATGTTAACTATGGGTATAATTATAAAATTAAATTATTGTTTTGCAGAGGGGAACCTAGCTCCAGCAAAGTATATTCTGTTGTCTGCTCTAATTCTACCTGGAGTAGTACTAAAACAACTAACAACTAAAACTTCTACTCTATCTCCAGCATTTAATTGAAGTATGTCATTGATCTCTATGACACCATCAAAACGACTAGATGCCCCAAGAAACTCAACCTCAGCATCTAATAATAAACCATTTACTTAAAAAAATAATTCTACTTCATAATCAATATTTGGATTATCTGGCTGAAAGAAGATTGATGCATTAAACGCGTATACACCATTAAACTCAGGTATAAATGTTGAAGTAGCTGCATTATATTCATTATTACCTATATCAAATTGTTCATTTGGAAATGTAACTTTTACAAAAGTATCAGCTTGAGAAATAGGAATAGTAGTATTAGGATTAGTGGCTCTGAATGCTGAGGGACTTACAAGGTCCTCAGCATTAGCAACAAGTAAAGCATTCATGCCTTTAAACGTTGAGAAATTAACCTTTTTGTTGGTTTTTCTATATAATTTATTCTCTAATAAAAATAATGTTTGTATACTTGTAATGTTATAGGACAAGTATCTTGAAACAAATGAACTTTATTTAATTCAATATATGCTAGTATCTATACAAGGTACTAGTAAGATTTTCAAGAAAACCATTTGAAAATCTCTACTCTTTAACAATAACGATCTTAAATTCCTATTAAGATTATTGAAATATTCTACTCATGCTAGCTTTTTGACACTGTAACGGATTAATAGTTGGAGTACTGTTAGGGAGTATAGGAGCCATGAGATTACCTGTAAGGTTACTGTGGGCTGTATCAATATTTCCTGCAGAATCAATAAAAGGACCCGTAGGATCTATAGATTCAAACATGAATACATTATTAACAGGTTGGTTATTAAGGTGAGTAAATAAAGCATGTCCTGCTTCATGTGCAAATGCAAAAGGAGCACTCAAAGCTCTGTTACTCAATGCAATGGATCCAAAGAGTGTAAATTGAGGTACACCGTTTTCAACTCTAAAATTCTCAATTATTACCCCACCAACACCTATAGGTCGACTATTACCTGAAGGAGATGCAAAATCATTGCCACTTGTGTAAACAACGTATATGCCAGGTTGATTCCCATTCATTTGTTTAACTTGATTGATGAGATTCTCAACAGGTCCTCTAAATGCTTCATTAGTACTTAAATCGGTCGCATCTATTACTGTATTTACTTCGATTATAGGTTGTGAAATAAAGTTTATATTACATTCACCTCCACTATTCCATATCTGATTAGCTGAGGAAATGTCTCGATTAAATCTATTTTGCCGGCCATTACTATCACTGGGAGCAGAACCGGGAGTAAAGATACCATAAACATTAACCGAAGGATCACCCTGAGATTGGACTGAGTAACTATAGTTATATCTGTATTTTCTCTTTCTTGATTTTTTCAATTAATGCACTTCCTTTTATATAATTAGTACAAGTTATGTAATTGCTAATAATTTGCTTGTATGCTTGTCCAATGACAGCACGATTATTTTATTGACTTTGGAAATTATATCCTTTAAAATTAACCAAAAGCAACGTTGCAACTTAAATACGTTGCTTGAAAAGGAGAGCATATGAGCAGGGTTAAAGAAGGTAATCGAAGACTTACATGTGATATTCCAGAAGAGTTACACAAGGAGTTGCGTTTCTTAGCTGTAGAGAATGATACAAGTATTACAAAGTATGTAAAGGCTTTATTAGAAGAGCATGTGAAGAAAGTAAGAAAAAAAAAGTAAACAAAGAAAGGGCACTTCCTCTGTAAAGGAAGCACCCCCATGTAGAATCACATGTATAGACACTTACATTGTAACATGGGTTGCCCTCTAGAAATAGCAGGGTCTTATTATGGATCAAACTGAAAAGTTGTTAATAGGTATTGAGAATATATTGAGTGTAGCTTCCGACTTAGTACACCAAGTAGATCGCCTTAAACGTGTTGAAGAAGAATGCCAAATACTTAAAGAAAAACTTTTTTTAAAACAACTTAGGTCGTCTGAACAAGACATTTTTACTCTTGCACTTGATGGCCATTCAATTACAGAAATGCAAAACATTTTATTCAAAGAAGAGAGCAAAATTAAGAATCAGAGACGCAGCATTCTGCAAAAATTAAACGTTTCTTCGATGAAAGAAGCAATCGATTTTTATAAAAAAACTACCCAAACTTCTTCTCAAAACTTCACGAATTATCATCAAGAAATCTTTCAAAAACTAGTTAAAACTTCATAAAAGTTGAGGGGACGGTGAGTGGACAGTAGGTCAACATTTCCAGAAAGGTGTAAGTTTTGATATCGACACCAGGTCGACATTACGCGCTTTTTTTGCTCTTCAGGTCAACACCAGGTCGACAGACTGGAAGTTTTCGTGGGGTCACTTTTTTGAGGGTGAAAACGTTGTTTTGCTGGGCTTTGCCCAGCATATCACAGCCATGTGATATCAAAAACCCCTTATGCTCTTCTCTACTCGTACTGGAAATTTTGTACTTTGACAGAAAAGGAATGATTTCATGGATATCTTTTTACGAAATATTGATCCGGTTGCTATGCAAAAAGTTGATGCACTAGCGAAAGAAAATGGAATGTCTCGTCAACAATTTTTGAAAGAACAATTTGAAGTATTAGCTTTTTTTGATGAGCAAGTAGAAAGAGAAAAAAGATTAGAAGCTATCATTGAACAGAACATCGAAATGATGAAACAATGTGCGATATCAATTGAAAAGATGAATGATATTATCTATGAACTGATGGGAGATGTAGAGGAGTAATGGAAACACAACGACGTATGATTACACTTGATAAAGAAACGGATCAATATATCCAAGATTATATGGCTGAACATAAACTTCGTTTCCCAGGAGAAGCGATTATGGATATCTGTAAAAAGTATCGAGAAGAAAAAAAGAAAGAATGGTCGTTAGATTATATTACGGAAACGGTTAGTGAAAATCTCAATGATGCATTAAAAAGCGAAATAAAAAAGATTCGATTAGGAACAAATAGTGCAGATAAGAATACACAAATTCTTATCGAGTTCATGAATGGATTATATTTTCACCACGGCTATGATGCAATTATGACAACAGATCTATTAGAACTAGAAGTAACTAAACTTGCTAAAAAAGTTGTAAATGAACGTATTGTGAATCAACGACAAAAACGGCTGGATAAGGAATACCCTAAAAGCTAAAATAGCCTTTAAGGCTAGCTAGGTAGGCTTAAGCCTACTTTTCCTTTTAGTAAACGAGGTGAATACAGTTTGATATGTAGTTATTGCGGGACAGAGGTATTAGAAGATAGCTGCTCTTTTTGTGGAGCTACTTTAAATATAAAAAGACCTAAATCAAAAGAATTTGTGGGCTTAGAGGACGTTGAGAGGCCTTTTAATGAACTTGCATGCTTTCATACGTATGATTTGTTAGTTTTGCTGCGTTTGGTACGTAAAGAAAGGACAAAGGCTTATCATTTAATGCTAAGGCTTAAAAAGGATGACAAGAGCCCTCAAATTATTCAAATAACACGTAACTATTTAAAAGACCTATATGAACCTTATACAAAGCGTATGAAGCTTACATGGCTATATTAATTAAATGAGACATAATCCCTTTATCATAAAAAATTGAACTAACTATATATGGGATTTGATACCGCATTTTTTTTAATAAGGTAACCTTTTCTTATATATTAAATGAAAGCTCTCTCTATTGAGAGCTTTCATTTTTATTTCTATAAATCATTTATTTGTTTGATGAAATTAGATTTTATATACTGAAACAGCTCTATATCCAACTCATTGTGCTTTTCTATTTTCTTAATGATATCAATGGGGACTTCGTTGAGCAAAGGGCGAGATTTTGTCACATTCACCTTCTTATATTTAATATTTCCCCATTTGAATTTTTTCTTTAGTAACAGAAGCGATTCGTTAAACATTTCTGTTATTCCTATTGATCCAAATTCCAGCAAGTTTTCTTTCGCTTTCTCTACGCTTAGTTGAGATTTCACCCCGCAAATTTGTTTAGTTTGGCCATTTGTAGCTTGAGGGTCCCAATCAATGTAGTCTTCAAAAGACATATGTTTCATGTTCTCTTCATAATACCCTGGATACGATTTCAAAAAATAATATAATGATATGATACGCTCAACCGGATGACGCATCATACTAAAATAAACATAGGGTTGAGAAAAAAATTCATGTATTCCATAGAAATGATGGCCGGATATAGCTTTTATGTTTTTTTTATCTTCTTCTTTTAATTGGCTAAACTGTTTATTCATCTCTTCTAAAGGAACATGATCGTATATTTCATTTTCAGAGTAGAACTTTTTAAAAATATTATTAAGTGTGGTTCCCCCTGTTTTAGGAATGTGCATAAAGATAACAACTTTTTCATCCATTTGAAATTGCACCTCTCCTCTAATTGCCTATAAGAATATCAGTTCCATAAATGGATTATTGATAAAATTTACGTATCTTTTACAATAAAAATGTTACAAAGACACACATTTCTTTTTAGGAATAATAAACCGTGAATCTTGCGTAGGAATTAGATACCGATCACATAAACAATGAAGAATTTCTAGTGGTCGATATTTATGTTGGACAGAACAAATCAATCATTGTATATTTGATGAACGCCATCAAGATACCAATAGGCAGTTTCTACGACAGCTATGGTATTTTCATTGGGTACTTGATTCAAATAACGAAAGAAGTATCGTGCTAAGAAAGGCTTCTAGAGGACGTGGTACTCCAGGCGGATAAACCAGAGTTTATGTGTTTAAAAATAGGATGCCGTCAAATGGACAAACTGTATTAGTAAAAGCTGCCACACCTGTAAATTCCCCTTCAAGAACTTATAGAATTGTTTAACAATAATAAATTTCTTCTGGCAACTAAACATAAAATCTTTAAATTTACTATTTATTCATCGAAAATAAACGATAAAAGCAGCAGGATTTTCTGTAATGAACAAAAAACCCTGCTACTTTTATCGTTTAAGTAACGTATTAACCCCCAAAAATCTTACTCCAGAATCCTTTTGGTTTTGAATCAAGATTTTCTTGGGCGGCCGCGATAAGTTTTTTTGTATCACTAATTTCACGTATGGCACTAGTCAATTTCTCATCGCGTTTCTCTAGATTGTTTTCAATGTATTTGTCTTGGTGGTCTAGTTTTTCTGTAAGTTTCTTTATAAGGCTTCCTTGTTCATCTAGTCGTTGGATAAGCGCTAATTGAAATTGCTCATCTTTTTCAGAGCGATTAAGCAACTCTTGAACTTTTTCTTCAAGGGATTGTACTTTTTTTTCAAGGTTTGATTGAACTTCCACTGTCTCCGGTACAATTTCTCCTTGAAGCCACTGGTTTATCATCTTATAGCTCCAGTTTTGCTCTTGAATTCTTTTTTTTATTTCAGTTAATAAATCGATGTTTTGTTTGTTATAGCGCCTATGTCCGCCTTCTGTTCGTTGAATTTGGAGATTGAATTCTTTTTCATATAAGCGAATAAGATCTACACTTAATCCAGTTAGCTTTACTGTGTCTTTCAAAGTATAGACTACTTCATCTTTATTTTTTTCATGCATTTTTCTAGGATTCTCCTTTCTGTATAAAAATCTAGATATACTTTGAAGTTGATATATCAGTGTTAATGGCAATTCTAGAATGCGGTTTTGCGAGATATTATTCAAGATTTATATTTCTAGTAAAATTCTATTAATTACTTTATATTCCTGTTTTTTATGTACATTTTTCTTTTTCTTTCGTTAGGCCTTTTATTCTTCCTTTTCAATTCTAGATGAAATCATAAACTTTTCAAGAGTAAAATTGTTTATTTTAAATGTAGATAGATTATATATAAAGTTCAAAAAAAGCAACTTAAGGATCAACATTAACTGTTAAGAAATATCTTTGTTAACAACTGATTCAGATCTTTTCCTCTCCTAAGGTCCAAAGAAACTAGAGTACCTAGAAAGCTTGATATAAAATAGCTTCAGACGAATCTAGAATGTACTTTCTCTAACTTTAATTCAAGTATTTTGTGTAAGATAATATAAATCCTATATACCTATATCTTCTGGATTTATTACGTTGGTTTAATGGAACTTCTTTTTTGTTTATACAATTCTTATAGAATTATTTTTCGAGTTAAAATTAATCTTAATTTTTTCTAAGTTATTTAAATTTTATAGCAAAAGCTAGAAATACAATGAACCATTGAAAATAAAGAGTTTTTAACGAATCTAGAGTGAACTTCTTCTAGATTTTAGCCGAGAATAATAAATCTAATTAAATTCTAGATCATTTTACAAGAAATTCGTTGTTATACAACCAAGACATGGCCGCGAAATTTTGAATTTGTAATCCTTGAGAAGGTTGTTTCCATCGCAATCCACTTTTTAAAATTTAACTGTTTTAAAAAGTGGATCATTAAGTTCAACTTAAGTTAAACTTAATGATTTTTTCTAAAATTAACTAAGGTGAAAATAAAATTAAGTTTAACTTGTAAAATAAAAATTACTTATATAAAAGATGTTTTGGTAAAAAATAAGTTGAACTTAATATTTTATTTTGTCTTTAGATATCGCTTAAATCGATATAAAGCATGGCGGCTGGACAATCCAAAGTAATAAATAATGTGTTCGTTTGAATATCCACCATGAATTTTGTTAAGTATACAACTGTTTCGAAAGTGAGTAGACCTTACAATTGCTTGTATACCTGAACGTTTGACTTCTCTTTCAATCATACGTTTTGTACCGATTATACTAATCCTTTTAGGTTTATTTAAATTGTAATCATACCAATAAACCATTTTTTGAGGATGAAAAGAAATAAATAACGGATCATTTGTATAATCTTTAGGTCTAAATAATAGAGGGATTGTTAATAGGTAATCATATATGATTTTCTTATCTTGTTTAGAAAGCTCTAAGGTGCGTTTTGATTTGCTTGTGTTTACCGTTAATGTATTCTGTGCAAAGTTAATGTCTTGTATATTTAAAGATACAACTTCGTTAATGGTAAGACCGTAACGAAGCATTAAGATGAACATGGAATGGTTACGCGGACCTATGTATTTATGTATCAGTAATTGAATATCATTTAAATGTTTGTGACTTATAACTGAATCTAAAAGGATTGAAGCATCCGATTCAGTTATAAAATCAGTATCAGTTAATGCTCGTTGTTTTTTTGTTGTTGCTTGTAAAAATCCAATATCATCTGTGAGGCTATAATACTTTAACATGCCATTTAAATGTGATGCTACACGCCTCAGATTAGCTTCTGACAAGTTTTTTTCTTTTAAATAGGTAAAATATTCGTCGTAATATTTCTTGTCTCCTGGCAAAGTTTCTGAAGGGATATTAGGGTGAGATTGATTTAACCATTCAAAAAACTGTTTTAGATCATGCTTGTACATTGATATTGTAGAAGCTTTTTTCTTAGATTCAACTAAATGAGATAAGAAATCTCCAAGTAAAATAAAGTTATTCAAATAAGACACACCCAATCTTTTAGGTAAATTTAATATACTATTATTATAACAAAAATGATTAAACAAGCTTACTAAAATGATTCCTTTTTCTTTATGTATATTAAATTTACCTGGGCTCAAAAAAAAGACGCGTAAAAGCCATCTCTGCAATGCAAGGTTTTACACGTCTTTTTTTTCTATAGCTAATTTCTATTTAAAACTTTACTTTGTAAAAAGTTTTTATACATTTTTTTCAACTCTTTATTTTTAAAATCCTTAACAATTCTTGGTTCTAAGCCTAATTTTTCACGTTTATTATAATCTTCTTCCATATTTCGAATGACTTCTTGTAAGCCTGCTTCTTGGGCTTTTTTTATTTCTTCTTGGGTAGGTTGATCTGAACTTAGAATCAGCATTCTTTTTAATTCTTGAAACTGCAAGAGCTTTTCTTCAAATTCTATTTGAGTTCCATTTTCTTTTAAAAATAATTCTTGCTTCTCTTTTAAAGTTGCATCGTTAAGAATTTGTTCTTTATCTCTAGCTTGTGCTATAAAATCTGGAACTAATTCTTTTTTTGCAGCCTTTTTAGAGTTAATGCGTTTTGATTCCTGTGAGACCTGGGCATAATCTTTTTGAATCGCTTTTACTACGTAGGAATGAGGGTGAGTCACATCTCCTGTAATCAAACGATTTTGGGTGTATCTTATATTTCTTTCTAGGTGGTCTTGTGTAAATTCTGATAAAAGCCACTCTATTTTTTCTGGCTTAACCCCTAAGCCTGCTAAATCATTCTCAAGGCTGTTTGTGTTGTCTTCTAACTTCGAGAAGGATTGATTTAATTCTAGTTTTTTCTCTTGAGTAGAGCTAGAACCATTCAATGCAGGCGAACTGGTAATAATAAATTCTATGGAGGTTACTTTTCTACCAGTTTTTATTTCCACGAATTCAAAGTAGATATCCGTTTTATTATTAATTTCTTTTTGAGCTACTGCTAATACTTTGCTTTTAAAATGACCATACTGTTTATACTTAGTAGGTTCAATAGCTAAAAAATGACGTAATTCTTCAAGAGTGAGTTCCCTTTTTCGCAGACGCTCATATTGCTTAAGCAACTCATATATACGAATGGAATAGACCGAATTGAGTCTCACTACATTCTCTAATTGGTACGATGTGAATTTCTCCTTAAGCTCTAAAAACAGATACTTTAAGCTAGGATGAAACTGTAATGTTATGTACCCTTCGTTTTCTTCATAGATAGACGTGATTACCCAGTTGTAATTTCTTTGTCTGCCTTTTTCTTTTATCGTAAGAATTTTGGTTTGAAGTCCATTTACAATTTCTTTTAGGTACGAATAAAAACCAGTACCTTTCTTATTGCCTACGATTTCGATGAAATCTTTAGCTCGAAACCTATAGGTCTTCAACGTTTCATCATTAGGCTGCACTTTAGATGCCATGATTAAAAGAATTCTTTGCTCTTGTAAAGACAATTTATATGTACTCTCAATGAGGATGTTTGATTTAGTTACCCAATTTTTTATATTTATACTTTCCATATCATATGGTTGAACGACAGTCGTTTTCTTCATAAAATCCCCCATATTTTTCTAAACTATCACTAAAATATCATAAAAGTGATACTGTGTAAATTGCATGTTAAAGAGTAATCTGTCCTTAGAAATTAAATATCACGCAAAATTAGTGATACTTCATGAGGATTGTTGACTTTAGAAACCTTACTCATTCTTGATTTATTAAACTCAATCTTCATTTTAATACGCAAAATTGGTGATAGTTGAGGCATGTCTGCATTTTAAACGCAAAATTAGTGATACTTTAAGCACATCTAGATTGTTCACGCAAAATTAGTGATACTTAAGCCATATTTGCATTTTAAACGCAAAATTAGTGATAGTTCGCGCAAAATTAGTGATAGTTTCACGCAAAATTAGTGATAGTTTCACGCAAAATTAGTGATAGTTCACGCAAAATTAGTGATAGTTCGCGCAAAATTAGTGATAGTTTAGGCTTATAAACGTTGTAATATCAGTGTCTATAGACGTTCTAAAACAATAAAACAATAAAACAAATATATAAAACAATATGTAAAACAGTAAAACAACATAAGATAGTAGTTGTTTTACTGTTTTACAACTTTCAAGATTAATAATTAAGTAAAGGGATAAATTTTTAGTGAGTTCTTTAGAATATTAGGAGTATATCCAAACGAAGCAATTTTTAATCATAGTTAAAATACAGAGGTTTTATGAGGAGTTCATGAATTCTTATTGAATTATAAGATTAATAGACGGTATAATAGAGTCACCAAAACAGTGCGGAATATAAAAAGACTCCAACGTGTGCAAGTGGTGCGCCAACACCCTTACACCGTTAACCCTAAAACCACTAGGGAAAACACTTGTCGAAGTCCTAATACATAAATTTAGTTACGCCTTTATTTTATCGGATAATTAAATTTATTTCAAGGGCGTAGTCTGTCAAAAAATCCGACATCGTTTTCCTATTTCACGGGATGCGATGTCTTTTTTTGTTCCTGAAAAGGAGAGGATAGACTAATGTCTACTACACGTATGCTTACCGCAGAAGAATTTGATTATATGAAAAATTATCAGAGTTTCATAGAAAACCGTTCTCAACATCAATCAATGAAACGAAAATTACTTAAAGAAATTATAAACCTTTACGGAGAAAAGTTTTATCGCCTCCATGAAGGAACTAGAAAAGCTTTAGATCGGCTTTGTTGGTTTGCTGCAGAAAAAGGATTTTGCTTTCCTGGTAGTACATATTTAGGTAAAACCTACGAAAAGTCAAAAGGAACAATCGATCGTCATTTAAAAGAACTACGAAAACAAGGACAAATTATTACTGTATATCGTCGTTGCCCTCGTAACAATGGAAAGGGAAATCCAGTGCACTTATTTGTGAACCACCCTTTTTTTAATCACTGGGTTAAGTATTTACAGCTTGACTTAGAGTCTAATGTTGAAGCAGATGTTAAAACAGAAAATACTGAGAACGCTTGGGAGAGTAAGAGTAAAGACACAAAAAAACAGTCTACCTATAATTTATCTTTAAAAGATTTAAATAAATATATACGTAATGATGTTAATTTTAAACTCTCGTCTGATTATGTACCATCTTACATACCAAAATCTTTTAAAAATGCTGTAACACCTTTTTTTTCATGTGCAGATGATATTTATGATTTATGGAGAAAAGTCCGATTAGCTTACAAAGCGAGCTGTTTAGAAAAGCCCCTGGAAGATTTAAGTTTCCTTCCTGTTCAAGCGTTTAAAGAGACTGTTTTTGCTTATAAAAGCAATCGTATAAAAACTAACTTTGCAGCTTATTTTTTTGGAACGATTAGAGGAATATTTGTGATTGAGCGTAGAAAAGAAGTTCAGCGAAACGGTGGGAGTAGGCTTTTTTATAACTTTTTAGACTCCTAAATTAGAAAACAGATAATATTATTTATACATATTTTAAGTCAGAACGAGCGTTGTTACGATTTAACAATCTGAAAATTATTATCTTTTGTACCCAAAATAAGACGGGTCTATATACACATTTCTATTGGTACTTTACATATACTGTTACGATTTATTTTATTATCAGAGGTGAGTAAATGCCATATGTTAATCGGTTTTTAACCAATGCTAATGGGGCTGTTACATTTACAGGAAACACTTTTGGCTTAAATAAACAAGCCAATGCTAATGCTCCTGGAACAGCAGGCTCAATAGGAACTTTTTTCAGTGTAAATCCAAGCTCCATAGATGGATCGTTTCCTACAGGAACTACGGCAAATTATCTACAAAACTCTTCTAGTGCAGTTTTAAGAATCCCATCTACCACTACTCAAATTCTTTATGCAGAATTAATATGGGGTGGAAGCTATCTTTATGGTGGAGAAGATGTTAGCGCAGCTTTAAATAACGCTGTGACTTTTATTACTCCTACCAGAACAGTTAGCGTGCAGCCAGACACGGCTACACGTTTTACCTTAACAACTTCAAGCTTTTATTACGTTCGTAGTGCAAATGTTACGAACCTAATCTCTCAATCAGGTACTTATTCGGTATTAGGAGTTCCAGGAACACAAAGTACAACAGAAAACAATGCCAATGCAGCTGGATGGACATTGGCCGTAGTCTATGCTGATCCTTTACAGAAATCTCGTAACTTGTCCATTTTTGTTGGAGCAGAATTAACAAGTTCAGCTACAGGAAGCTCTACGGCAGCTGTAACTGGGTTTGGTACGCCTATTACAGGAACAGTAAATGGTAGATTATTAGTAAGTGCTATTGAAGGGGATTCAGCTATAGTAGGTGATCAGCTCCAATTTGGCCCTACGGTTGCAGCTTTACAACCAGTTTCGGGGCCGAATAACCCTGTAAATAACTTTTTTGCTTCTCAAATTAATAATGATAGTGGTGTATTAGATACAAGTGGACAATTTGGCAGTTTAAATAGCACACCAGGAGGTAGCTTATCCGGTGCGAGGCAGGGATGGGATATTACCAATATTGACGTCTCAGCTCGTTTATCAAATAACCAAACCAGTGCCGTCGTACGTGGAACGACGAGTGGAGATACTTACGTTATTAGTGCTTTAGCTCTTCAAGTAGATATTAATGCACCTGTTTTAAATGTATCAAAGTCTGCCAATGTTACATCCGCTCGAACAGGAGATATTATTACTTATACAGTCCAAGTAAGTAATACTGGTACAGCTTCTGCCAATGTTCTAATAGCTACAGATCCATTGTCTTCAGCAACAACTTTTATTCCTAATAGTTTGCAAGTGGATGGAGTTACTCAGACAAATGCAGATATCCGAAATGGCCTGTCACTTGGTACATTAAATATTAACCAAACTCGAGTATTGACATATCAGGTTAGAGTAGTTGGTCCTCTGACAGCAATCTCTTCTCTTGGTAATCAAGTCTTTATTAATTACCAATTTGAAAGTACACCAGGAAATATATTAGCCGGATCAGGTGCTTCTCCTGTCAATAGTGTAACAACTATTAATACTCCTCCTACAGTTCCTAATTATACTATTACAAATCCGGAGGACACTGTAGCAATTGGAACAGTCATTGGCAATGATATTGACGGGAACCCTCTAACTTACCGTATTGGCACGAGACCGGCTAATGGAGTAGTAACTGTTAATCCTAATGGGCAATTTGTCTATACCCCCAATTTAAATTTTAATGGAACAGATCAATTTACAGTTATTGTAGACGATGGGCAAGGAGGAACAGCTACTTCTGTAGTAACCATTATAAATACGCCTGTAAACGATAATCCCGTTACTCAAAACTATGCAGTTATTACTAATGAAGATACCCCTTTAGTTGGTCAGATACAAGCTACAGATGTAGATGGTGACTTACTTACTTTCCAATTACAATCTCCCCCAACAAACGGCACAGTTGTCGTAACTAATAGTGGAGCTTACACGTATACCCCCAATTTAAATTTCAACGGAAATGATCAGTTTACGGTGTTGGTGTCAGATGGGCAAGGAGGAACAGCAGTTTCGACAGTGACAGTGACAGTAACGCCTGTAAACGATGCACCGACGGTGCCAAACTACACGTTTACTACACAAGAAGATAGCCCTGTGGTAGGAGCAGTCGTAGGGACCGATGTAGATGGGAATTCTCTTAGCTATCAGCTGCAAAATAGGCCAACAAATGGAATTGCCGTAGTAAATGCAAATGGCACATTTAGTTATCAGCCAAATCTAAATTTTAATGGAAGTGATCAATTTACAGTATTAGTCTCAGATGGCCAAGGAGGAACAGCGGTTTCAATAGTAACGATTAATGTCATCCCCGTAAACGATCCCCCAATTACGTCCAATGTTAGTTTTACGATTGCGGAAGATAGCACGTTAATTAATCGAATAGTGGCAGTAGATCCTGACGGAGACCCGTTAACGTTTAGCCTGCGAACAGCGCCAGGAAACGGAGTAGCTGTGGTGAATGGGGACGGAACGTTTAGTTATCAACCGAATCTGAACTTTAATGGGACGGATCAGTTTACAGTGTTGGTGTCCGATGGTCAAGGCGGCACGGCAGTTTCAACGGTGACGGTAATAGTCACGCCAGTGAATGATGCACCGACGGTGCCAAATTACACGTTTAGTACGCAAGAAGACAGTCCTGTGGTAGGAGCAGTCGTAGGGACCGATGTAGATGGGAATTCTCTTAGCTATCAGCTGCAAAATAGGCCAACAAATGGAATTGCCGTAGTAAATGCAAATGGCACATTTAGTTATCAGCCAAATCTAAATTTTAATGGAAGTGATCAATTTACAGTATTAGTCTCAGATGGCCAAGGAGGAACGGCGGTTTCAATAGTAACGATTAATGTCATCCCCGTAAACGATCCCCCAATTACGTCCAATGTTAGTTTTACGATTGCGGAAGATAGCACGTTAATTAATCGAATAGTGGCAGTAGATCCTGACGGAGACCCGTTAACGTTTAGCCTGCAAACAGCGCCAGGCAACGGAGTAGCTGTGGTGAATGGGGACGGAACGTTTAGCTACCAGCCGAACCTGAACTTTAATGGGACGGATCAGTTTACAGTGTTGGTGTCCGATGGCCAAGGAGGAACGGCAGTTTCAACGGTGACGGTAATAGTCACGCCAGTGAATGATGCACCGACGGTGCCAAATTACACGTTCAGTACGCAAGAAGACAGTCCTGTGGTAGGAGCAGTGGTAGGAACGGACGTGGATGGAAATCCTCTTAGTTATCAGCTGCAAAATGGTCCAACAAATGGAATAGCTGCAGTGAATGCAGATGGAACGTTTAGTTATCAACCAAACTTGAATTTTAATGGGACGGATCAGTTTACGGTATTGGTGTCAGACGGTCAGGGAGGAACGGCGGTTTCAACGGTGACCGTTAATGTTATCCCTGTCAATGATCCCCCAATTACGTCCAATGTTAGTTTTACGATTGCGGAAGATAGCACGTTAATCAATCAAGTAGTGGCGGTAGATCCCGATGGAAATCCGTTAACGTTTAGCTTACAAACGGCACCGGGCAACGGAGTGGCCGTGGTGAATACGGATGGAACGTTTAGCTACCAGCCGAACCTGAACTTTAATGGGACGGATCAGTTTACAGTGTTGGTGTCCGATGGCCAAGGAGGAACGGCAGTTTCAACGGTGACGGTAATAGTCACGCCAGTGAATGATGCACCGACGGTGCCAAATTACACGTTTAGTACGCAAGAAGACAGTCCTGTGGTAGGAGCAGTGGTAGGAACGGACGTAGATGGAAATCCTCTTAGTTATCAGCTGCAAAATGGTCCAACAAATGGAATAGCTGCAGTGAATGCAAATGGAACGTTTAGTTATCAACCAAACTTGAATTTTAATGGGACGGATCAGTTTACGGTATTGGTGTCAGACGGTCAGGGAGGAACGGCAGTTTCAACGGTGACCGTTAATGTTATCCCTGTTAATGATCCCCCAATTACGTCCAATGTTAGTTTTACGATTGCGGAAGATAGCACGTTAATCAATCAAGTAGTGGCGGTAGATCCCGATGGAAATCCGTTAACGTTTAGCTTACAAACGGCACCGGGCAACGGAGTGGCCGTGGTGAATACGGATGGAACGTTTAGTTATCAGCCGAACCTGAACTTTAATGGGACGGATCAGTTTACAGTGTTGGTGTCCGATGGCCAAGGCGGCACGGCAGTTTCAACGGTGACGGTAATAGTCACGCCAGTGAATGATGCACCGACGGTGCCAAATTACACGTTCAGTACGCAAGAAGACAGCCCTGTGGTAGGAGCAGTGGTAGGAACGGACGTGGATGGAAATCCTCTTAGTTATCAGCTGCAAAATGGTCCAACAAATGGAATAGCTGCAGTGAATGCAAATGGAACGTTTAGTTATCAACCAAACTTGAATTTTAATGGGACGGATCAGTTTACGGTATTGGTGTCAGACGGTCAGGGAGGAACGGCAGTTTCAACGGTGACCGTTAATGTTATCCCTGTTAATGATCCCCCAATTACGTCCAATGTTAGCTTTACGATTGCGGAAGATAACACGTTAATCAATCAAGTAGTGGCGGTAGATCCCGATGGAAATCCGTTAACGTTTAGCTTACAAACGGCACCGGGCAACGGAGTGGCCGTGGTGAATACGGATGGAACGTTTAGTTATCAGCCGAACCTGAACTTTAATGGGACGGATCAGTTTACAGTGTTGGTGTCCGATGGCCAAGGCGGCACGGCAGTTTCAACGGTGACGGTAATAGTCACGCCAGTGAATGATGCACCGACGGTGCCAAATTACACGTTTAGTACGCAAGAAGACAGCCCTGTGGTAGGAGCAGTGGTAGGAACGGACGTGGATGGAAATTCTCTTAGTTATCAGTTGCAAAATGGTCCAACAAATGGAATAGCTGCAGTGAATGCAGATGGAACGTTTAGTTATCAACCAAACTTGAATTTTAATGGGACGGATCAGTTTACGGTATTGGTGTCAGACGGTCAGGGAGGAACGGCGGTTTCAACGGTGACCATCAACGTTATCCCTGTCAATGATCCCCCAATTACGTCCGATGTTAGTTTTACGATTGCGGAAGATAGCACGTTAATCAATCAAGTAGTGGCGGTAGATCCCGATGGAAATCCGTTAACGTTTAGCCTACAAACGGCACCGGGCAACGGAGTGGCCGTGGTGAATACGGATGGAACGTTTAGCTACCAGCCGAACCTGAACTTTAATGGGACGGATCAGTTTACAGTGTTGGTGTCCGATGGTCAAGGCGGCACGGCAGTTTCAACGGTGACGGTAACAGTCACGCCAGTGAATGATGCACCAACGGTGCCGAACTACACGTTCAGCACGCAGGAAGATAGTCCTGTGGTAGGAGTAGTGGTAGGGACAGATGTGGATGGAAATCCTCTTAGTTATCAGCTACAGGTTGCGCCAGTAAACGGAGTAGCTGTGGTGAATGGAGATGGAACATTTAGCTACCAGCCAAACCTAGATTTTAATGGGACAGATCAATTTACGGTATTGGTGTCAGATGGTCAGGGGGGAACGGCGGTTTCGACCGTTACAATAAACGTAATTCCAGTGAATGACCCTCCAATCACCGCTGATTTAGCATTTACAATTAATGAAGATACACCTCTTACAAATCAAATTCCAGCTTTTGATCCAGATGGGGATCCGTTGACATTTACTTTGCTGAATCCGCCTCCGTCAAATGGAAGTGTTGTATTAGGGGCAAATGGAGTATTTACCTATACACCAAATTTAAATTACAACGGAATGGATACTTTTGGTGTGCTGGTATCAGATGGTAAAGGAGGAACTTCCCTTTCTACTGTGACCTTAACAATAGTGCCTGTAAACGATCCGCCATTAGGAGGAGATAGAGCTGTTACAACGACCATTAATCTTCCTGTTACAAGCAGCATACCTGCTTCAGACCCTGACAACGTTACTCTAACCTATACTCTTCAACAAAATCCAGATAATGGTGAAGCCGTCATAAATCAAGATGGTACATTCATTTATACACCTAATAACAATTTCATAGGTAATGATCAATTCACCATATTAATAACAGACCCAGAAGGAGCCACTGCACTATCGACTATTTTTGTAACGGTCCTTGAAACAAACGGAACTACAACTTCACAGGATTTGCAAATCTCTACTGATGAAGACACACCAGTAACAAATCAAGTAATTGCTACTAATGTAAATGGAAATCCACTTGTTTACACTATTGAAAACCCACCCATTAATGGAGTAGTAACAATTGATTCTAATACAGGAATATTTACGTATACACCGAATGCAAACTTTAACGGTTCAGATGCTTTTGTAGTATATATAACTGATAACTTAGGAGGAAATGCTACTGCATCAGTTATCGTTACAGTTATTCCAATAAATGATTCTCCAATTGTTCCAAATTATCAGTTGACGACTAACGAAGACACACCTGTAACTTCTATGGTAATTGCAACTGATATTGATGGTAATCAGCTGGATTATTCGTTACAAAATGCTCCAGTGAACGGAATAGTAAACGTAGGGTTAGATGGGATGTATACCTATACACCGAATGCAAACTTTAATGGAACTGACCAATTTACCGTACTAGTAAGCGACGGCCAAGGAGGAACAGCCATCTCCACCATCACGATTACGGTTCTGCCAGTAAATGATCCACCAGTAGGTCCGGTGGTGGTGACGTTGGTTACAACCGAAGATACGCCAGTGTCGAGTCAAATTACAGCGTTTGATCCAGATGGAGAGGTGCTGACGTACAGCTTACAAGATCCGCCAACAAACGGAGTGGCTGCGGTAAATCCAGATGGTACGTTCACGTATACACCAAATGGAAATTATAATGGTCCGGATACATTTACGGTGTTAATAAGCGACCCGTCGGGCGCATTTATAGTGACAAATGTATTAGTAACGGTTACGCCAGTGAACGATGCACCAGTGGTGCCGAATTATGAGTTTGTGATCAATGAAGACACGAGTTTAAATAGCCAAGTGGTGGCAACGGATGTAGACGGAAATCCCCTAACGTACGGGTTACTGACAGGTCCGGTGAATGGAACGGTGGTAGTAAATCCAGACGGAACCTACACGTATACGCCAAATGAAAATTACAACGGGGTAGATAGCTTTAGTGTCGTAGTAAGCGATGGCCAAGGAGGAACAGCCATTTCCACCATCACGATTACGATTCTGCCAGTAAATGATCCACCAGTAGGTCCAGTGGTGGTGACGTTGGTTACCAATGAAGATACGGCAGTATCGAGTCAAATTATAGCGTTTGATCCAGATGGAGAGGTGCTGACGTACAGCTTACAAGATCCGCCAACAAACGGAGTGGCTGCGGTAAATCCAGATGGTACGTTCACGTATACACCAAATGGAAATTATAATGGTCCGGATACATTTACGGTGTTAATAAGCGACCCGTCGGGCGCATTTATAGTGACAAATGTATTTGTGACGGTCACGCCAGTGAACGATGTACCAGTGGTGCCGAACTATGAGTTTGTGATCAACGAAGACACGAGTTTAAATAGCCAAGTGGTGGCAACAGATGTGGACGGAAATCCCCTAACATACGGGTTACTGACAGGTCCGGTGAATGGAACGGTGGTAGTAAATCCGGACGGAACCTACACGTATACGCCAAATGAAAATTACAACGGGGTAGATAGCTTTAGTGTCATAGTAAGCGACGGCCAAGGAGGAACGGCCATTTCCACCATCACGATTACGATTCTGCCAGTAAACGATCCACCAGTAGGTCCAGTGGTGGTGACGTTGGTTACCAATGAAGATACGGCAGTATCGAGTCAAATTACAGCGTTTGATCCAGATGGAGAGGTGCTGACGTACAGCTTACAAGATCCGCCAACAAACGGAGTGGCAGTGGTAAATCCAGATGGTACATTCACGTATACGCCAAATGAAAATTATAATGGTCCGGATACATTTACGGTGTTAATAAGCGACCCGTCGGGCGCATTTATAGTGACAAATGTATTTGTGACGGTCACGCCAGTGAACGATGTACCAGTGGTGCCGAACTATGAGTTTGTGATCAACGAAGACACGAGTTTAAATAGCCAAGTGGTGGCAACAGATGTGGACGGAAATCCCCTAACGTACGGGTTACTGACAGGTCCGGTGAATGGAACGGCGGTAGTAAATCCAGACGGAACCTACACGTATACGCCAAATGAAAATTACAACGGGGTAGATAGCTTTAGTGTCGTAGTAAGCGACGGCCAAGGAGGAACGGGCATTTCCACCATCACGATTACGATTCTGCCAGTAAACGATCCACCAGTAGGTCCAGTGGTGGTGACGTTGGTTACCAATGAAGATACGCCAGTGTCGAGTCAAATTACAGCGTTTGATCCAGATGGAGAGGTGCTGACGTACAGCTTACAAGATCCGCCAACAAACGGAGTGGCAGTGGTAAATCCAGATGGTACATTCACGTATACACCAAATGGAAATTATAATGGTCCCGATACATTTACGGTGTTAATAAGCGACCCGTCGGGCGCATTTATAGTGACAAATGTATTAGTAACGGTTACGCCAGTGAACGATGCACCAGTGGTGCCGAATTATGAGTTTGTGATCAATGAAGACACGAGTTTAAATAGCCAAGTGGTGGCAACGGATGTAGACGGAAATCCCCTAACGTACGGGTTACTGACAGGTCCGGTGAATGGAACGGTGGTAGTAAATCCAGACGGAACCTACACGTATACGCCAAATGAAAATTACAACGGGGTAGATAGCTTTAGTGTCGTAGTAAGCGATGGCCAAGGAGGAACAGCCATTTCCACCATCACGATTACGATTCTGCCAGTAAACGATCCACCAGTAGGTCCAGTGGTGGTGACGTTGGTTACCAATGAAGATACGGCAGTATCGAGTCAAATTACAGCGTTTGATCCAGATGGAGAGGTGCTGACGTACAGCTTACAAGATCCGCCAACAAACGGAGTGGCAGTGGTAAATCCAGATGGTACATTCACGTATACGCCAAATGAAAATTATAATGGTCCGGATACATTTACGGTGTTAATAAGCGACCCGTCGGGCGCATTTATAGTGACAAATGTATTTGTGACGGTCACGCCAGTGAACGATGTACCAGTGGTGCCGAACTATGAGTTTGTGATCAACGAAGACACGAGTTTAAATAGCCAAGTGGTGGCAACAGATGTGGACGGAAATCCCCTAACGTACGGGTTACTGACAGGTCCGGTGAATGGAACGGCGGTAGTAAATCCAGACGGAACCTACACGTATACGCCAAATGAAAATTACAACGGGGTAGATAGCTTTAGTGTCGTAGTAAGCGACGGCCAAGGAGGAACGGGCATTTCCACCATCACGATTACGATTCTGCCAGTAAACGATCCACCAGTAGGTCCAGTGGTGGTGACGTTGGTTACCAATGAAGATACGCCAGTGTCGAGTCAAATTACAGCGTTTGATCCAGATGGAGAGGTGCTGACGTACAGCTTACAAGATCCGCCAACAAACGGAGTGGCTGCGGTAAATCCAGATGGTACGTTCACGTATACGCCAAATGGAAATTATAATGGTCCGGATACATTTACAGTGTTAATAAGCGACCCGTCGGGCGCATTTATAGTGACAAATGTATTTGTGACGGTCACGCCAGTGAACGATGTACCAGTGGTGCCGAACTATGAGTTTGTGATCGACGAAGACACGAGTTTAAATAGCCAAGTGGTGGCAACAGATGTGGACGGAAATCCCCTAACGTACGGGTTACTGACAGGTCCGGTGAATGGAACGGTGGTAGTAAATCCAGACGGAA
The DNA here is from genome assembly GCF_056158845.1 of Priestia sp. ABM2_011. Taxonomy (NCBI): domain Bacteria; kingdom Bacillati; phylum Bacillota; class Bacilli; order Caryophanales; family Bacillaceae; genus Priestia; species Priestia sp. ABM2_011. The sequence goes on along the minus strand of NZ_JBSWUB010000002.1, from coordinate 43,200 downwards.
CCTACACGTATACGCCAAATGAAAATTACAACGGGGTAGATAGCTTTAGTGTCGTAGTAAGCGACGGCCAAGGAGGAACAGCCATTTCCACCATCACGATTACGATTCTTCCAGTAAATGATCCACCAGTAGGTCCAGATGTTATTACGGTTACTACTTTTGAAGAAAGCCTTGTTACAGGCCAAATCGTAGCAACTGATCCTGAAGGAGATCCCCTGACGTACACCTTACAAGATTTACCGACTAATGGAACAGCAGTAATCAATCAAGAAGGGTTATTCACTTATGTACCAAACGAGAATTTTGCTGGAAATGATACGTTTACTGTACGTATAGCCGATCCAACTGGACAGTTTATTATTACGAATGTATTTGTTATTGTTATACCAGTTGAACAGCCACCCATTGTACCTAATTATTCGATTACTGCTCTTGAAAATCAATCTGTAACTGGCCAGGTAGTAGGAAGTGATCCCAATGGAGATCTGCTCACTTATCGCTTAGGAACTTCTCCAGTGAATGGAAGCACCACAGTAAATATAGATGGCAGTTTTATATATTCACCTAATTCTAATTATGTAGGTCCAGATTTATTTACGGTTATCGTAGAAGATTCAACAGGTCTTACAGCAGTGTCTATTGTAAATGTTACAGTTATTGACGTGAACAATTCGCCAATTACGAGTGATGTTATCCTTCAGACTATAGAAAATGTAGCAATTAGTGGGCAAGTTTTTGCCACAGATCCAGACGATAATTTACTCACTTTTAGTTTATCGGGTACCCCTTTTAATGGAACAGCTGTGGTAAATCCAGATGGCACCTTTTTGTATACCCCAAACCCTAATTTTATTGGTTTGGATTCTTTCACAGTGGAGGTAAGGGATAGTCGTGGAGCTAGTGCACAATCTCTTGTAACTGTCAGTGTAATTCGAGTGAACCAACCACCGATTGTCGTAGATTTATCACTATCAACTGTACAGGGTCAGTTTATAACAGGGCAAGTTCCTGCCTTTGACCCTGAAGGAGATCCACTAGTATATGGTCTAAATTTAGCACCACTTAATGGTACTGCCATTATTAATTCAGATGGAACATTTACGTACACGCCGAACCCAAGTTTTGTAGGAACAGATTCATTCTCTGTTTTTGCCAGAGATCCTCTTGGAAACCAGGGGTTTGGAACTATTACTGTAGAAGTTCAGTCTCAAGATTTACCGATTAGCGCTGAAGGGCTAACTTTAACTACTTTAGCAAATCAACCTGTAAGTGGGTCTATTGCTACTGTGAATCCAGCAGGCTCTCCATTAAGTTATGCTGTAGCCATTCCGCCATCAAATGGAACTGTTGTATTAAATCAAGATGGAACTTTAGTTTATACGCCAAATCCTGGATTCACAGGAGAAGATATCTTTGATATCGTTGTTATAGATTCAGCTGGAAATCAAAGTATTGCTAATGCTGTTGTGACAGTAGTAGTAGGAGACAGAATTTCAGTGGTAAATACTGAAATAACGACTTTATTCAATACGCCAGTTTCTGGGCAAGTAAGTGCTACAAATTTGAGTGGAAACCAATTGTTTTATACGCTTACGTCTAATCCAAATAGTGGATCTGTCATAGTTAACCCAGATGGGACATTTATCTATACGCCAAATCCTGGATTCTTTGGAACAGATCAATTTCAAGTACTTGTAAGCGATGTTCTTGGCAATACAGCTGTTGCAACTATTTCTGTTGTCACTCAGGGACCGATAGAACAGGCGCCAATTGTAGCTAATCAAGCACTATCAACAACCGAACAGCAGCCTGTAACAGGAAGTATTGCAGCTATTGACCCACAAGGAGAAGCATTAACTTATACCTTACTTGGCGGACCAGTGAATGGAATTTTAATACTAAACCCAGACGGCACTTTTACGTATACACCAAATCCAGGATTCATCGGAACGGATTCTTTTACAGTGTCTGTTCAAAACGAAACGGGTTTAAATGCAGCTACTACGGTTCAAATAACTGTTACACAATTGGCTAATCAAATTGTAGCCAGTAATACCATTGTTCGAACAGTAGAAGGGCAGAGTGTAAATGGTGAACTTTCAGTTCGAGATCAGCTAAATAGGCCACTAACCTACACCCTTAACAATCTCCCTGCTTATGGAACGGTTATTTTAAATCCAGATGGAACGTTTGTTTATACACCGACTATTGGTGTGAGTGGAACAGATCAATTTGACGTTCTGGTTCAAAATGACCAAGGAGATCAAGCAATTGCTTCAGTTTCAATTATAATTGATCCGGTTCAAAGTACTATTACACCACAAGACGTCACAGTACAGACTCAGCAAGGTGTAACTGTCTCAGGGACAATATCGGCTACTGATACTCTTGGGAGACCAATTAGATTTTCTTTAAATGCATCTCCATCCAATGGAACAGCTGTGGTAAATGCAGATGGAACGTTTAGCTATACACCAAGTCCAGCATTTTTTGGAGTAGATAGTTTTACTGTATTAATTCAAAATGACAGAGGCGACTCTGCAATTGGTATTGTGCGGATAGTTGTTCAAGAACAACAAGATAGCATTGTTGTTACCCCTCTTACGCTTCAAGGAGTAACGAATCAACCTGTTACCGGTCAAGTTACGGCAGTTGATGCACTAGGTAATCCATTAACCTATCAAATTCAGAGTTTACCTGCAAACGGAACAGTGAATTTTAATCCGGATGGTTCATTTATATACACGCCAAACCTCGGATTTACTGGTATAGATTCTTTCACAGTAATTGTTACAAATAATCTTGGTCAGTCAGCAACAACTAGTGTTACTGTTTTGATTCAGGGAGTTAATGATCCAATTACAGTTGAAGATCAGCTTTTAACTACACCAACTGGTCAAATTATTGAAAGCCAAATCATCGCAACAGATGCACTTGGAAGACCTCTTAGCTTTGCTGTGGCTACCCCACCAACAAATGGAGTACTTGTACTACGATCAGATGGAACGTTTAGTTATACACCAAATTTAGGATTTATTGGTCAGGATCAATTTGTGGTATCTGTAAGAAACAGTGACGGACAACAAGCGTTTTCAATTGTTACTGTTAATTCTACCGCAAGCAATAATATAATTACTCCAGGAAATAATACCTTTGCTACTTTGCAGGGTGTTCAAGTAGTTGGTAATATTCAGGTAACAAATTTGCTGGCACGTCCATTAAATTATACACTAGCAACAGCGCCTTTAAGTGGTAGCGTAACCGTTGATTCCAATGGAAGGTTTGTCTATCAGCCTGCGCCTAATTTTGTAGGAACGGATACCTTTACTGTATTAGTACGAGATGATCTAGGAACAGAATTACTGGTAGTGGTAACAGTTGTAGTAGGCAGAGACCCTCAGCCTCCTAATGTGGTAGGGCAAGTAATAAAGTTATTTGTTAATACTCTTACTACTGGTCAGCTCATTGCTATTGATCCCAATTCTTTACCACTAATTTATCAAGCCATAACAGGTGCTCAAAATGGTCAGTTTAGAATTAATCAGAATACAGGCCAGTTCATTTATGTTCCTAATGTTAATTTTGTGGGGACCGATAGGGTGATTATAAGGGTCACTAATTCGGATGGAGCTTCAAGTGAAGCAGCACTTACTTTCATCGTGGAAAGAAGAGTATCGCCAGCACCGACACCAGTTCCTGGTGAATCTAAAAATAAAAAGAAATCGTTGCGAGATCCGCGCAAAAATAAATCAAAAGGTAAATGTCCTATAAAGGTATCTGATCAATGCATAAAAGGAACCATTAACAAGAAAATATGTGGTGAAATTGATGCTTGTACAGTCAAAAACCTACCTCTTAAATATCAAATCTTCAAGGGGACGAAAAACGGTAAATTTAAACTTAACACGGAGACAGGTGAGTTCATTTACATTCCTAACGTAAACTTTGCAGGAGATGATTCAGCTGTTGTACAGATAGTAAGTATAGAAGGGGTATCGGTTCAAGTTACTATTAAATTTGTTATAAGGAAATAAGTAGCAGCTAAAAAGCTATCCAACAAGTTATTTGTTGGATAGCTTTTTCAATTAAGGTTTATGATGTTTTGTACGTAGCGAGCATAATTAAATGTATAAAAATGGTAATAAATAGCTTGATTTAATTTTATATATGAATTGAGGTGATATTTATGTGTAAAATTGTTATATTTGGTAATTGTTGTTCTGGTAAAACTACACTAGCTACACAGTTAGGTGAGAATTTGCATATACCTATCCATCATTTAGATTTGTGGTTCAGAGAACCTAAAATGAGAAGAATATCGCAAATTAGGCAACGAAAGAGATATTTTAAAAAGAAGTTGGAAAAGGTGTTAAATACAGCGAGTTGGATTGTTGAGGGATGGGGATATGTAGATACTTATGATGTACGTTTTAGTAAAGCCGATATTATTATTTTTTTAGATGTTGTCCCCCAAGAATCTAAAGAACGATTTTTAATACGAGAACAGAATCAACAGATGCATATAAAAATAACTGAAAAACTGATTAAACAAAGCTTTTACAAAATAGATAGATTTCATGAAGAAAACCGACCTATTATATTGGATCTTTTTCAGAAGTATGAAGGAGAACCAGGTAAAAGCTTATTTCCTATTGCGAGAAAATACAATTTAGAACAATTACTTGCTACATTAAGAAATGGGAAATACGGATAGAAAAAACGTTTACCTATAGGTAATTTATAAGTTACTGAATTACTCCATTTCTTCCTTCAAGCGTTACTTATTTGTTCCTAGATATGGAATGTGTGTTAACACGCTTCTTTTTTATGAGTATTACATATGTATTTATGATGAATGAAAAACTCTTTTATAGTTATGGAAAATCGTTTAAATAGAGGTTATAAAAAGTGTTTTGCGTTTTGTTGTAACATAGGCATTCTATAAATGCAGTGGCTTTAGATAACTTTCTCTGTAATAAAATAGTGTACAGGCTGTAGTAGCAAAGAATTTTCAATAGCTTGTACACTGTTAGTTAATTTATGAGGATATATTGAAGATACTACTTGTCATAACTCTGTTCGCATAGTATTTTCAACAATTCTATTAACAGGTTATTAAAGGTTCAATGGTTTTCTAAGGAGTTAGTAATAAGGTCAACGCTTGTAAAAAATTTTGTATAAAAACAGCTGTATCGTTATTGGATGTTGTTACATTGACACCTTTACTGTTTTTAACGATAACTCTTTGTCTATTTAATTGAAGTGACCTTGCGGTCTGAGAAACTTCTTGTAAAAACAGCCTTATTGAATTGGCATCGAGACCTATTGAAAGTAAGAAAATGGTTAATATTTGTATGAAGCTTTGAAGAAATATGGTTGTCTGTGTATCTGTTGCAGTAATAGTAACATCACAGGAGTTTTTCACAAGAATGATTGAATCAGAAACTTGATCACTGAGGATCTCTTGTCTTGTATCAGTTTCAATAAGTGCATTATTATATCTATTGGAACAAAAATAATTTTTCTCTGCACATCTTGTTTTTTTACAATTTTTTTCTTTTTTTCTTGAAGGTTTGGAATTTAGACAACTACAGTAGCACTTTCTTTTTTTAGAACAACTCAAAGTGTAACCTCCTTTATATGTTTCTATTATATTAATATGAAAATTAAGGAGGTTTGCTTGTATACTTGTCCCTTTTCTTTTATATATTATAGGAAAAAAGAGTAACGTTTAATTTAATAGTGTTATTCCGCTTAATAAATCATTCCAAACAGAAGTATTGGTGCAATTATCTCGCGAAACTTGAACCCAACAAATTTTGTCTTCAGGTGTTCCAAAATTCATGTCTTTTACTCCAGGTAATTCTTCGTCAACAGTCTCAACTAACAGAAGGTTAAAGTTACCGTTAGTCATGTCTGTTAAAATTGATTTTAAGTTAATTACGTCTTCGTAGCTTGTGGGCATCCATTCATATCTTATAAATAACGTACGTTGACTTTGTGCAATTTGATTAAGAAATGTTTGAATACGATGATCTAATCTTATTTTATAAGGTGGGTATTGGACAGACCAGTCTTGGTTAGGAACCATAGGAAAGTCGTGAACAGAGTCAATGTTATATTTAATATCTGTAACATAATGAGCTCTTATTGATTCAGAAGTACCGGATTTAAAAATAGGATATCCATTATCATCTACATAATTAGCTAGTATGTCTTTTTCAATTATGTTTTCTACTTCCATAAAACCTTGAAATTTGTTTCTTAATAATATATTTACGTCAGGGAGAAAAGGAGATTGCATCCAATCAAGAGGAAACGAATGCCTTCTCAAACCGTGACGTTCGGAATAAAGCGCTGGGCCACACCAGCTTCCTAAGCCAGCCACCAAATTATAAGAGCCTTTTATATCTTGTAAGTTTATATCAATCACTCCTTTATTTTCTTACACTATAGTATATAGAATAGGGTTTTCAGTTGATTGGACAATGAAAGGCATATTTAAAAAGAATCTTTTTTACGAGTCTATATAAAGAGCAATTAGTTATATTGGAAATTCAAATGTTACACTCCAATATAAAATAAAAAACATGACAATATTAAAGGTTTGTCATGTTTTTTATTTTATATAGGATTACGTATTAATTACGGTAGTGACAGATAACGTACTAGTTGGAGTTGAGGTAGAAGTTGCAGAGTGAGTAACAAATTCTACAATTACAGGTGCTCCAACAGTTACAGTATCATCAATATTTAAAGCTGTAGTAGATAAAGTGTAGACATTAGTAGGTTGCATGACTCCATTGATATATATATTAGCGTAAGAATTAGCTGTTACATCAGGCAAAGCTGTGATTGTTGCTCCTACATCATCAATAAAGCTTCCAGCAGGTATCGATGTGACTCCTCCTGCAACCATTGGGGCCGTTACAAATGTTGTAAATCTTGCTGGGGTAGGAGCCACACTCGTTGCTGTTGCTACTGTAATATCTCCAGCAATTGTACTAGTGGCTGTAAAAACAGGTTTAATAATAGGCATATGTCTTATTCTCCTTTCGAAGCATGGGATGTAGAAAGAATGTTAATATCCCCTCTATCTATTAATAGTCAGATTTCTATTATTTGCCACGGTCAATAGTCTATAGAGGTAGTCCAAATTTTTAAATGGTGAAGAATCTTTTTTACCATTTAGGTCTTTTGCCGTTTCTAAATTAAAGTAGAAGAATAATAAATAGAGAATTAGCGTTGTTTTATATTTCCTTTAATGATTTCAAAGTGTATTCGTAAAGAAGCATTTTAAAATTTTTAAAAAAGAAGAGCGATAAATAATTCAATAATTAAGAAGGGAGGATCATAAATGCCAATCGTTAAGCCCTTTATGAATTCTTTAAGGTTTAGTAGCACTGCAGGAGCAGGAACAGGTACTGGCGCTACCTATAGTATTCTTGCTACAGCTTTTACTACTGATGGAGGAACAGCTGCTACAGTTTTTCCAACTGCTCCTGCTTATTATAATCTTTATATTAACGGGCAAATTCAAACAGGTGATACTTCAACAGTTACTAATAGTTTTATTACCATTCCTGATGGAGACACCCTTGCATCTGCTACCCCTATTGTGGTTGAGTTTGTTGTAAACTAACTAATGTATTCTATTTTTTAGCTGATTTCCCAACTGGGGAAGTCAGTTCTTTTTTTTATGACTATCTTAGAATTTATAAACTTTTTTATAATTCCTTATTAATTAACACAAATTGGATAATAATAGGAACCCCTTTTGAAGGTACTTCTTCTGTGAGTAAAGTTAAGCTTCCTTTTTGAATTTGATAATTAATATGAGGCTGTAGAATACCATTAATAAATAAATTGATATAAGAAGCTTCTTCAGGTGCCAATATTTCAGTGGTTCCATATTGAGCTATCCCATCATTATTGGTATATAGGCGCTTTTGACCATCTGAAAAAGTAAAATATAATAAATTAGTGGAGGGAATTAAATCTGAGAGTGGAGGCCCCTGAGGCCCCTGAGGTCCCTGAGGCCCCTGAGGTCCCTGAGGCCCTTGAGATCCCTGAGGCCCTTGAGATCCCTGAGGCCCCTGAGGTCCCTGAGGCCCCTGAGGTCCCTGAGGCCCTTGAGATCCCTGAGGCCCTTGAGATCCCTGAGGCCCTTGAGGCCCCTGAGGTCCCTGAGGCCCTCTGTACTTTTGATTACAGAGGTTATGGATGGAACAAAATACCAATATAGATTGTGAATTGGAAACATATACAGAATGGGGTGATCTGTAACAATGAGCTTTTCGTTTCTTTTTTTTGTAAGAGATCTTTTTACAGAGAACGTATCTACGTATCAAGTGTCAATACCTCCTTTTATTGCAATTTCATCTACCTTAAATCAGTGAAGGGGAGAGTAGACATACAAGAAGGATAAAAGAAGAAAGGTAACCTTGAGGTTCTTTATACATTAGAGTAGTTAATTATAACTTGACCTTTTATAGCTGTTATAAGGAAAAGATGAAAAAATATTACTCTAGCGACTTTTGTCCAACATATACATTCACACGTGCCTTCTTTATCTGAAATGATTATATATAGGTTTGTTAACAAATATTAAAATAACTGTAAGTTTTTCAGTTGTTTCTTCAAATAGAACTTCCAATACTTATGGTATTCATTTACTTGGTAAATGAGCGCCTAATGATAGTATAAGTGATATAGAATCTATAACCTAAGAGTGAATCCTACTGATAACTAGCATCATCCGGGCTCATTGTTTAGGAGCATTATCGATACAATTTTCACCTCTTCATCCACCAAGTTTATTAAGTAAATAGGTTTCACTCTAAAACGCTTTAACTACATAGCGTATACAGGATGTAGTTAAGGCGTTAGCAGGAACAATAAAGAATTGTATTGAATGTATATACAAATTGTATAAATGAGGTGATAAGGTTGGGGAAATTGGATAAGTACGCTCGGCAATCAAAAGCAAAAGAACCAAGTAAGGTTCTGCCCATTCGGTTACCTGAAAGTATATATGAGCAATTTCGACAACGTTGTGAAGAGTTAGGGTTATCTATGTCTGAAGCTGGATATTTGCTCATTAAAGAAGAATTAGAAGATGGTCTATACAACGCCAGTACAAATGAAGTTGCTGCAACTACACAGCGAATACAAAATCGTATACATCGTGAAAACACTTCGTATACAAAGGAAAATACAGATAAATCTCCTTTTTTTTCTACTAGGTGGACGTCAATTAATTATGAAGTTGAAAACGAATTACCTTGTCCTCTATGTCACCAATGGTATAGCAAAGCGAATTTTTCTCGCCATGCCAAAAACCATAGTGCCACTACTAAAGAGCTTTTAGAAAACAATGAAGATATAGTTTACAAAATGATCAATGAACGTAAACTAACTCTGTAAACAGTTTATTATATGTATTTGTATAGGTGTGGAGATTCACCTTTTGATTCCAGAAAGAAACCTGAGAGGGAACAAAAGGTGAATGCTCTAATTGTTAAAGTAATCATGCATGAATGCATTTTCTATTCACCAAATGGTGAGGGGGTGAAATTCTGCAATTAAAGCATTGTATTGTACTTGAATTTTACATCTTTGTTTACGCCTTAAACTTCACTACTACTGTTTCTATTAGCTTATAAAACAACCAATCTCTGCGAAATTTCTACTCTAATTACCTTATCTCTACATACAAATAATTCCTTTAACGTGTTGTTAACCTGAAATTAGATAGTCTAATAATCACTTTTTTTATGAAAATGACTATTATTGGACAAGCACACAAACATTTTATAAACAAATGAATAAAATAGTATATAAATAAAAAAGGAGTGATTATTATAAAAAGCTATCGTCACCATAATAAAAACGATGAAGTATATTATGTAGAAGCAGCTTACCCATCTAAGGGTTCATATAATAAGAAAAAAGAGAATGAAAAATTCTTTATTGAAAATCATACAATTGAGGGTTCTGGAACCAATTTAACAGGAAATATCCCATTAACTATTGCAGTTCCTGCTAATGTTATAGATGTAACTGTTTTTGAAGACTTTACTAGAAACCATAACAAAACGCTTCTTCAGTTATCAGCTGCAGCTACTGGTGTTGGTGTAGCTACTGGTCTTACGGTATCAATTTTTGTTAGAGGATCTAGGCTACCGATCTCAGCGACTATACCTGCAGGTTCTACAAGAGCTTTTCAAGTTGAAAACTTTGAAAAATTAACTGTTTCGAATCCTTCTGCTACTACGGCTGGAACTTTAAATGTCTTTATACAGAAAACATTTTGTATTGGTTGTAACAGTCAAAATAAAAAATCCAATAAAGGCTGTTGCTTCTAAAATAATAAAAAACCACCATGTACAATTTACTTTGTGCATGGTGGTTTTTTTATTACTAGAAAATTTTAAGTATCTTGATTACTGCAGCTATATTTTAGACATTCTGTCTGTGAAAAAGAAAAGGGCTATTAACCCGAGAGTCAATAGTCCTTTCTTGATACTTATTTAGTTACAAGTAATTAGAGTTAGAATCAAATAGCTTAATTGTAGTAACTTTTACTGCATCTACATTTATTTTTAGCATAGTCTTTCTCGTAAAAGACAACTTTATCTCTGCCATAATCTTTTTCATGTTTATCTTTGCATTTATCTCTGCCATGATCTTTTTCATGTTTATCTTTGTATTTATCTTTGCCGTAGTCTTTTTCATGTTTATCTCTGCATTTATCTTTGCCGTAGTCTTTTTCATGTTTATCTCTGCATTTATCTTTGCCGTAGTCTTTTTCGTGTTTGTCTTTGCATTTATCTTTGCCGTAGTCTTTTTCGTGTTTGTCTTTGCATTTATCTTTGCCGTAGTCTTTTTCGTGTTTGTCTTTGCATTTATCTTTGCCGTAGTCTTTTTCATGTTTGTCTTTGCATTTATCTTTGCCATAGTCTTTTTCTTCTTTATTTTTACGCATGTCATACATCGCTTTCAAGCAGTGCTTACTTTCTTCATTAGAATCATAATAAAATTTAGTCAAATAAATTCCCTGCCTTTATTTAAAATTGGTGTTTCTATATATTGTATTTTTGAAAAGGGAAATTGCTTGTACATTAAGGTAAAAATAGCTTTTAGACTATTGTTAAATCGATAGTCTAAAAGCTATTTTCCAAAATCTATTTATTCATATATTCCTAGTTCCCTGCCCCATGTTGAAATTTTTTCAAGGTGATAACTTAAGAGCTCACCTTCACGATTATCAGCAATCCTTCTCAACTGAGTATGAAGACCTCTTTCTAAGGTGCGCTGGAGGTAGGCCATTTTATAAAGAGTCATAGGGTTTGTTTTAAACGTAATTCCGTATTTTTTCATTTCTTCCACGTACAGACGTACACATTTAGTACGTATTGTTTCTGCATTGGCTTGCCAATCTTTTCTGAAGCCTAGCAGTAGTTCTACTAATACAACCATGTCAAACCATACTGGAGCGTATTTTGCTGATTCCCAATCGATGAATTGAATAGGCCATGGTGTATGACCAGTAACATTTTTGCTACATATATTTTGCATATGCATATCCCCATGGGTGATAGCTAATCCATTTTTAATTAATTCAGGGAAGAAATCTGGTCCTTTATTGTATAGCTTAATTAATGATAGATAATAAGGTTTTACAATATGATTAACCCGAGCATCTTTTATTGATGCGTGCAACAGATCAACTGTTTCATTCATAGATTTGGCCCTAGTCTTTTTTGTAGAAGTATAAACAGGGAGCCAATTTTTCCAAACGCTTTCCTTCTTTTTGAACCTGTTTTCAAAAGTTTGAGCATGAAGTTTAGCTATACTTGGGATAATATATTGAAAGTGAGACGGAGAGAAGGTCAATTGTCCACGTATTTGACTAACGAATTCCATAAAGATCCAAGTTTCATTTTTTACTGTTTCTACAAGATAAATACGAGGCAAAAACTCCTTTAAAATTGGGTAAGATTTTTTATAAATATTGATTTCTACTTCATTTTTATAGGCTGTTGAATTGTAGACCTTAAAGATAATTGGATAATAACCATTTTTTCTTTGAAGCAGTAATTTATATATACTACTTCGTTTTGTGGATTTTAAACACTTAATTTCTGAAGGGATAATTGTAATTTTCTCACCCATCGAATAAGAAAGTTTTTCTGCTATTTTTAAATCTGTAATCCGATAATAGAGTGCCTTAGGATCATACAATAGTAGTCATTCCTTTCGCTTACGTTTCCACGTATTAACTAAATGAGACCATGCGCTTCTAAAAAATGGCATTGGATCATTCCATGCAAATAAAGCAAACTCTTTTTGACCTTGCAGCCCCAGATAAAAATCTTTGAATGTCATTTCGGAAGTTTTTTTCTTTTGAAGGAAAGTAAGATAATACCTTATAAGGTAAATCCATTTAATACCGTCTATTTGATTCAATCTAGGCTCTGGGTTTTGGTTAGTGAGGTATAAATAATAGGTGTAGGCAAAGTCAATACCTGAGGGGCCTGTGAGACTATGGGTAAGCCAAAAGCGAGGGTTTATTTCAATGAATTTATAAATTCCATCTCTTGGATCCTTTTTGAATTCAGCCATACCTATGCCTTTGAGCTTTATTTCTTCAAAAAATGGAAGACATATATCGATAAGTTTAGGAACTCTTTTGCTGACAATATGAGCACCTGTTCCAAATTCTGCAGGAAACTGATGGTTTTTTTGTAAGGAGAATAATGCAAGTAGTTCCATATTTTCAGTATAGAGAGTAGCTACTTTATAAAAGCATTGATTGTCTCCAGGAATTAGTTCTTGAATAACTAATTGTCCGCATTCTCTATAAAAACAATAATCATTCCTTAACTGCTCTGGAGTATCAAATACAATTGCTTTTTTGTTGATTTTCTTTCTGAACTCGTGGCCGAGAACAGGTTTTAAAATACATGGGAATTCAACATTTAAGATAGCCTCTTCAAGTTCCTCTTTACTATCTATTACATATGTTTTTGGACATGGAATATTATGCTTGACAGCGAGCTCGTAAGTTTTATTTTTATCAAGCACTTGCTCAACTAAATTATCATCAGGTAATAAAAACAAGAAGTAATTTAGCAATTCGTCTCGGTTTTTGGAAATGAATTGTACGTAGTCATCTGCTCCTGTATATAAAACAGGTTTTGAACCGATTTTTTTAGACAGGGTAATCAAGAAGTTTAATAGTTTCTTTTCCTCAGTTAAAGGACTAGGACATATACCGCAAGTAGCAAGGCGTGATTTTCCTATTTTATACGCTTTTTTCGTGTCAAAAGCATAAACTTTTATGCCTTTTGTTGCTAAACTTCTAATAATGCCAACTCCGTTAGCACTTAGGTCAAGGATAACTGCAGAATGTTCATGGTTCATACTTTAATTCATCTCCCAAAAATCAGTGTACAAATGCTGTATTTTCCCTACCATGCTGTCTATAGTTAAGTGTTTTTTAGCATGAATTTTCGCATTCATACTCATTTTATTTCGCACTTCTTTATTTGTAATAAGAAATTTTAGTGCATGTGCTAGCTGTTCAGGGTCTCCAGGTTCAACAATAATACCGGTTTTATTATGCTTTATCAGCTCAGGAATTCCTCCGCAATTTGTGGAAATTACAGCAGTGCCGTTATGCATAGCTTCAATTATTGAAATGGGTAAGCTATCATTAATTGTTGGAAGTACAAAAATGTCAGTTTTATTTAAGAGTGAAGGTACATCATCTCTGGAACCTAAAAAGTTTACCATTGATAAACCTAGAGCCTTTTTCTGTTTTTCTAATTTCTCTCTCATTTGTCCATCACCGACGATTAATACCTCCACATTGGAAGTGTATTTTTTCAGGCGTGCCAGCGCGTCAAACAGATAATTATGTCCTTTTCGAGGACCAAGCCTAGCTACGCACGTAATAACTAGCTTTTGTGAGTTCTTTTCTTTTCTTTCCCTTTGGTTCACTGGATAATCAATTCCCGTAATAACTGTAGTAATGTTTCTATTTTTTGCTCCTAGCTTTATTAAAGGTTCACGAAATGAATCACTTAAAACAATAATATGACTTGCATATTCAATCGCTTTACTTTCAAGCTCCGTAAAATACGCTTCTTCTACGGAACCTTTTTTGATGATGTTAAATTTGAGTCTATTAGATGTAAACATGCCATGAGGTGTAAAAAATAAGGGTTTATTGTAAAATTCATTAAACCTTCCTAGAATATTTGCTGTAAACAAATCTTGTGCATGAAGAATATCGTATTTCTCTAAATTCACTGTTTCAAGCATTTTTTCGTATACATATATAAGCCTTTGATGATTTAAAATTCTCTCATTGTAATTTCCATAGCGTTTGGTAAACAAATGTTTTAGGTTTGGAGTGGCAAATTCTCGAAATTGCTTTACTTTTGAAGTTGAAAATTGATTGGGGGAAATAATGTCTACTCTATGTCCCTGGCTTTTTAAACTTTTACTTAAAGTAGAAATATAATTTGAAAGTCCACCTACGTGAGGAAAGCTCCAAAAGGTAGCAATTAAAATAGAAAATTTCTTTTTTGAACTTTGTTTTGATGAGCTTCTCCTCTTAGGGATTTCCTTTGCAACGGATTTTTTAGGAGAACGTGACTTAAGTCCATAATATTGATCTAATGTTTCAATTAGATAGGGGTAGGGAAAGGCAATCTCATGGTTCATTTCCAAACCCTCCTTATAATTTCAAAAGCTTCAGCATAAGGTACGCCAACACTCATGCCTCTTACCCTTCCTAAGTACTCAATGCCTTCGTAAGAACGGGGATGAGGGAACGCTCTCATTTCGAGATCATAATGTTTAAGGGCATTAAGTTTATTTTCCATAGTGTCCGTAACATCTACAAAGTAATTCGGTTTAAATGTTTTTTCGCAACCAAAAGCACCCCATTCACTCGATGAAACGGTTTCAAATGTAATTAATTCTATGGGGGGCATATAAGGAATTGGCCTAGCTGCAGTTAACACTGCTTGAAAAGTAATCTGATGGTCTTTATTTAAATCTCCATAGTGATGTGTAAAAATCTTGACGGGTTTGTATCGTTTGATAAGTTGTTCAATCTCTTTAGTTAACTCGTGAAGAGGAATCATTTCTAGTTCCAGATTGACATGCTCAAGAAATATTACTTCTTCAATGCCAATTTCTTGATTGGCAAGTCGACCAAATTTTTGAATGTGATGGGCTTCTTCCTTTCGCCCTAAAGCAGTAATTACCGAAATTACTTTATAACCTTCATTTACAAATTTTTTTAAGGTTCCTGCAGTTCCCAATAGTTCATCATCAGGATGAGCCCCGATCACTAATATACAATCGCTCATATCTGTGCCTCCTGTAACTTTTTCTTCTATACTTGTACTATAAACAATATATGAGGTTATCCATATATTAGAAACCGTCATTGGCGGAGAATTAAAAATTAGAGCTCTACTAGTTAACATAGAAGAGATATTTGTTGTATCCTTTGTTATGTAATTTTAGTAGTAATGAAAGGTTCCCAATAAAAAAGAAATAAGACCTGTTGATAAAAGCCAATAGGTCTTATTTCTTTTTTAGCTAAAATTATTATTTAGAATTAAATTTCCATAAATTAATAACTCTCATTTTTTTACAAATATCTTTACAAGAATCATGCTTCTCATGCTTTTCACACTTTTTGCACGGATTTTTGTGAGCTTTTTCTTCTAAAGTCCAATCTTCTTTGTATTTCATACCAATATCACCTCTTTCATTACTATAATATGTAACCATTAGTAACAGGAGAGGGTGCTTGTCTTGGATTTTAACAAAAATTTTTTATGAAATTGTATGTAGATAGATAAGCATACAAGCAATTTATTTATAAAGGAATAGAATAATAAATGGGGAAGGAGGAACAGAATGGGGAAATCATATTTTCATTACCAACATAATCATAATGGATGGGATAGGTTGCCGAAAACAACTTTCTTTAAATGGCAGGATAAGAAAAAGTATCAAATGCTTAGTAATAATAATGATCAATTTATTTCGTCTAGCAGCGTTAAACAACTTGATTTTTTGAGTGACAAAGTATTTGTACACTCTTCTGAGAGGTTGGTGGAAAAAAACGAGAATGTACTTACGAGCTTTAAAAGGTATGAGGTAGTTGGCCAAGGAAAAGATGGTGTTATTTATCGATTGTCTTCTGATCGATGTATAAAAGTATTTTTCAAAGAGGAGGTATATGAAAAAGAGTTGGAAGCGATACAAGTGGGACAGCCCTCTTCTATTATTCCTCAACTCTACGGTTATGGACCAAATTACATAGTCATGGAGTATATTGAAGGGATTTCTTTGGCAAAACAGCTTAAAAAAAACGGAGATATAGAAAAGTCATTGGTTGTACAGTTGATAGATTTCTTTGATGAATTAAAAAAATTAAATTTTCGTAGACAAGATACCGAATTACGACATATTTTAATAAATGAACAGGGGAATTTTAAAATGATTGATCTTAAAAGAGCTTTTACTTCTAACCGACCTATTCCTATTAAATTGCTAACCGATTTGAAGGAACTAAAATTATCAAAAGAATTTTTATCTCATGTTAAAGATATCCGTCCTTCTCTTTATCAAAGGTGGAAAAAATTTGATGAAAAGTGAATTCTCTAAGCAGTAGTCAAAATTATTAATTGTAGCAACAATAACTGTGTGCTAATAGGGTTATTGTCGCTACAGGTTATAACATAAAATCACTGTTATGCCACCTCTTATAGAGCATAAATATCCACATTATGTTCTTGTATTAGGCATCAGTTATTGTATAAGTTGATTGATCACCTACAGGGAGGGTAGCAATGACAATATTCGTTGCACCATCAATGACAGACACTACACTATTTTCTTCGTTCGTTACGTGAATTTGATTATTATCGACGTTAACATCAACCATAGACGGTTGTTCTATGACTGGTACTATCCCAATTACAGCGTTTGTACCTGCATCAATGACGGAAACAGTGTCACTATTTTTATTAGCTACATAAATACGGTTGCTGGATAGATTAGCCCCTAAGTCAGTAGGCTGATCACCCACTCGCACTGTAGACATTACTGTATTTGTTAATCCATCAATAACAGAGACAGTATTTTTGAACTTGTTTGCTACATAAATACGATTAATATAGGGATGAACATCTAAATTAATTGGATGGGTTTCTACAGCAATTGTGGCTATAACAATATTTGTTGCACCATCAATGACGGAAACAGTATCTTGACCTGCATTTGTGATATAAACTCTATTTGTGTAGGGGTTAACTCCTACACCTGAAGGCTGATCACCAACTGGAATAATGCCAATAACTGTATTAGTTCCTGCATCAATAACTGAAACAGTATCATCACCTTTATTAGTTACATAAATACGATTAGTAGATGGATTTCCATTTACATTTGTTGGCTGACGACCTACATTTATAGTGGCAATAAAATCATTTGTTGATCCATCCATTACAGAAACCGTATTGTTATCCTCATTTATTGTATAAATTTGATTAGTAGATGACTTTCCTCTTGGAGATAAAAAATCACCTGCAACATGCACAACCTTTGCTTTTTTTCCCATTTAACTCAACTCTTTTCATAAATACTGTTAGGAAAATCGTTGAAAACATAAGGCACTTACCTTATGTACAAATATATGATGTTAAATTTATTTTATTATCTTAAATTTTTTAGGGAAAGGATATGACTATTTAGAGTGCACCTGAGATAGACATGTTGCTGTTTTATTTAAATGAAAATATAGGTGAATAAAAAATCGCTTCAATAACACAGGAAAACACTGGGGAATTGTTTCCTTTTAGGCCATTCCTGCATATGTTGTTATGAATACGACCTTATACAAAAGGAGCGATTAATATGAGTGATTCACCCAAAAGACCAGAGATTGTTCCAAATAAGCTAATGGACTTATTAGTAAATGACGTTTTTTCTAAACATGGCATAGATAAAGAACAGATCAAAGGAAATTTATCTGAAGAGAAGAAGCAAATGCTTAAAGAAATGGTTGAAGATTTGTCAAAACGAGTGGATGAGTTTGTAAAACAAACAAATGCTACCAACAAGAAAAAATGAATTATACCATTCATAAACGCCGTTAAATAGGCGTTTTTGTTGTTTTTTAAAATGGTTGCACTCAATGGTCAATTGGCCCAATCCTATTGATTGGTATGTTCATATATTAATACATACCATGAAAAAGGAGTGTTAGTTATGTCATCTAAAAAGTATTATTCTTACGATGTAAAGAAAAAATGCAAAAGCAAACATAAAAAAGATGATTCTAAGAAGCATTGTAAAGATGGCTGTAAAGTAGATCACTATGAAAGTGAATCTACAGAATATGATTACTATAATAGTCGTGAGAGTTTCGAAAGCAACGAGAGTTTCGAAAGTTTTAATGCAGAAGTAGTTCAAGATGCAGATCAACTTTCTTTAATCGATCAAGAATCAGACGAATTAATTTGGATTAAAGATTCTTGCGATATTAACGTCACTACAACAGATACTCAAGCAGCTATCGGTATTCAAGTGGCTATCCAAGTAGCCATCGCTATTGTAATCCGTATTGCCATCGGCGATACTGTTCAAAAAGATGGTGTGCTTCAAGACTTATTACAGCTATCTGAAATAGAGCAAACAAATAAACAAAAAATTTATATTGAGAATTCCAAAGATGTAGAAATTACAACGACTGATACAGACGTGGCTCTTAACGTTCAAGTACTGTTACAAGTATTAGTAGCTATTATTGTACTTGTCGATGTTCTTTAATTAAAAATTAAACGAGGTGAGAAAAATGGGTGAAAGAAAATGGAGAGCACTAGACCATTGTGAAAATAAACGGTTCAGTGGTAGAGACGTATGGCAAGAAGCTGATCAAATAGCAGCTACTGAACAAAAATCTTTTGAGAAAATTATTGTTAAAGATTCAGAAGGTGTTAGAGTACAAACAACAGATACTCAAATAGCAGCAACTATTCAAGTAGCTTTACAAATAGCTATTGCAGTAGTAGTTCGTATTACAATCGGTGATAATGTTCAAGGAAACAGCGTCGTTGAAGAACTAAAACAATTCGCTAGCATTAAACAAAAAAATTCTCAAAAAACAATTATTGAAAACTCTACAAATGTAAATGTTACAGCTACTGACACAGATATCGCTGTAAACCTTCAAGTACTATTACAAGTATTAATCGCTATCTTAGTTACATTAGACATCCTTTAATATGTAACTAACCTTCTGAGCGTAAAAACAAGGAAGGGAAATCATTTTAATCCTATATAGGAAAACAGAATAAAGAGGAATTTTTATTCTGTGAATGCATTTAGCTAAATTTATTCGTGCGTGTTTTAGTAAATAAAAGAAAGTAAAAAAGCCTTCGCGTTTGCAAAAGCGAAGACTTTTTTATTAAATAAAATTCAATAATATCCTTAATCCGAATAAGCAACTCCATTAAAACTTTCTGGTCCAACTCTCACAGTTCCTAGGATGTTACAAGTGATAAAAGCTGTGTAAATTAAAAGGTTAGAAGCTGGCTTTGGTACGTTAAAATCTGAAGCAGTAAACGTAAAAAGCTGTGGTCCTAAAAGATTAATATTCAACGCCTCCGACGAAGAGTAGACAACTGGGTCGTTAAAGGCAGTACCTCTTACAATAGTAATTGTAACAGTAGTTGCGACAGGGAGGAGTGGTAATTGGCAAGCTACAGTACCACTTAATTGAGTACGGATAGCACCTGTAGCACTTGTAACGTTGAGGCCAATTTGACCGAATAGACCTGGATTAGAGAGAAGTGTAATAGGGATAGAAATAGAGTTAGCAATACTAGCATTTTGAGATGTTCTAGAATCTAATAATATTGTCATGGTATTTTAAACCCCCTTTCTTTGTACTATTACTATATGAAAACTTGTCCCCCAGTGATTGGACAAACTAATTAATTTATAAGGTTAATTAAACTGTTCTCAATTAAATCAAGATACAATTAAGAATGCTTTTTTATAAAAAGCGTTTAGGTTTAAACCATACATATAGATCAATACACATAAACTGAAGGTATGAAAAACAATAAATAAGGTATCATGAAGCTGCAGCATAGTTAGCGTTCTTAAGGACGGAGGAATATAAATGAGGGATATTCAGATATTTTTAGTTGGTTATGTAAACTCAAGTTCGATAAAAAAGGCCGTGGACTCGTTACATTTTATCAATAACCGCATAAATGAAATTATAATCTTGGACATACCAGAGACTTTACTGCAATCAGGAATGACTTTTGAAGACACAAAGATACAATGTATAAACTTAATAAATAATGACCTAGGATTAACGTTAAATTATTACATTCACGGATTGTCGTGTGAATATGTTATGTTTTTGTATAGTTATGATTATTTGAATGATAATGTAATGAAGCACACATTAACTTTAAATGATAAAAAAGGTGCTATGACTTACGATTTTATAATTAATAATAAAGTTATAAAAAGACCGTTTCTCATAAAAACATCTTTTCTGAAGCAAAACCCTTTCTTATCTAAGAGTTATCTTCCATTTAAAGAATCAGTTCTTCCATCTTGGCTTTCACAAATAAATGAACTATCTATCCTTCCTTCACCCAATAAATTAGTTAATCAGGTATCTATAGATAAGACCAGTAGTCACCTTCAAAAATTGAATTTTATCGAAAAGTATCAGCAAAAATTAGAAACACAGAACATACCTCCTTCAATTACGGTTATGATAGCTAATTACAATATGGGTAATTACGTAGGAATAGCTATTAACTCGTGCATTCTACAAAGTAGCCTTCCAGAGCAAATACTAGTCGTTGATGATGGATCAAACGATCATTCCCTAGAGATTATAAAAAGTTTTAAAAACACACCAGGTTTTAGGTTTCTTAGTAAAGATAATGGTGGGAAAGCAAAGGCTCTTAATGCGGCTCTATCATATGTTGAAACAGAATTTGTCATGGAGTTAGATGCCGATGACTGGCTAGACCCAGATGCATTTTACACTATAAGAAGATGTTTAGAAAATTTAAAGGAAGATGTAGCTGTTCTCTACGGTAATTTAAGAGCATGGAAGCAGAATGGAGAAGAAAATATAAGGTATAAAGGGTTAAGGAAAGGACGAGCGATTCTCAATAGAAACGACCTTCTTTCTTATGTATTTCCCTTAGGACCTCGCATCTATCGCACGTCGACTTTAAAACAAAATAACGGGTTTCCTTTAATTGATTTTGAAGGAGGACGAATGTATGAGGATGTAAGTGTATTAAATGATCTAATAAAAACACATCGATTGTTATATAAGGATATGACAGTTTATAACGTCAGGGAACATCCGTTAAGTATCACGAAAAAAAATCACTCCAGTTGGAGTGATTTCTTAAAATACCTTGACTAGTTTACGCAACTGGTGAAATTTTAATTGAAGTAATTGATGGAAGAGCAATAGTTAAAGGAAGAGTAGTTCCGCCATATCCATATCCCACAGTTTGAAGGATTGTAATAAGGCCATTTGTTACAGCAGTGATAATTCCTTCAACAAAGCCATCTGCTAGTGCGATTTCGACTGGTGTACCAATACGCTTTGTTAATTCAGCTACTAAAGTACTTTCAAACATAGTATGACTCCTTCCTTAAAGTGATGATACTGTTTCAACTTTAGAAAGTGGGATATAGTTTAACGATCCGTCACTTTCGGCAACTGCCACGTAGTCTGATAAAACAGCAAGTAAAACACCTGTAATGGTTTCATTTGGTGTAGATAGTTGAACTGTTTGATTAACACGATTTTTTAAGTCGTTTCTAATCGGGGCTGAACCAGATGAAATTGGTAGTCCTGCTAATATGGAGAGAAGATTTCTTAAAAGATCACTAGCAGAAGTAGTAGTAGTACTTACAAGGCCCGTAGTAGTGTTTAAGATATCAGTTGTAGTCGTATTAACGGTATTTAAAAGGCCAGTTGTAGTTGTATTAACAGTATTTAAAAGATCTGTTACGACAGTAGTAGGATTAATAGTATTTAAGGCGTTAGTTACAGTAGTAGCAGGGTTGACAGCATTTAAAAGGTCTGTAGCAGAAGTAGTAGTTGTGTTGACTGTTTGAGGTAATGAAAGCAGGTTTTTTAACAACGCTGCTCTTGCTTCACTTGATAGTGCCAATAGAATTCATCCTTTCTTAAAGCAAAGTTTTTGCATTATTATCTATGTTTTATAATATGCTTATCCGATTTTAAGGTGCTCGGCGGTTTACCTAATTTACTTAAAAATCCGCCTTTCTTATACAGTAGCAAGAACTAAATAGTAATTAAGAGTGTTCTTTATATTTTAACGCTAGCTGTTCCATTACGTGTTTATGACTATTAATTACAATTTTGTTTTCTTCTTTTATAAAAGAAGCATATTTTTTGCTCCCCATATTTTCATGTATCCTTGATAACAAAAGGGGCTGAGGGATGTATTGTAAATCGAATATTTGAATGATTCGTAACCATAAGTCATAGTCATGAGTATAAAGAAGTGTCTCGTCAAAAAGACCCACATGGTCAAACACACTTTTGTGAATCATAATTGAGCAGCCGTTAATAATATTTCCTTTGCTTATTCTAGTGATAAGATCTAATTTATTTAACGTCTGAATACCTAAAGGCGGACTAATGATTCGTCCTCTATAATTGATGGCGTAGTAATTTGTGTGACTAAAAAAGGCATTATGAGTTTTCATCGATTCTAGTTGTATGGCGATTTTACGATGATCATAAATATCATCAGAACTAAGCCAACATATATAATCACCTGTTGCTTGCTGAATTCCTACATTTAAAGCACTCGCTGTGCCACCATTTTCTTTTATAATATAGATGATTTTATCTAAATAGGGAAGGATTTTATCCGTATGCTTAGTAGATCCATCATTTACTACTATAATTTCAATATTGGTGTAGGTCTGTTTAGTTAAACTATCTAGTGCATGATCGATATAAGAGCAATTAAAGAATGGCACAACAATAGATACTTTTGACATATTCACTTCTCCTTTCAAGAATTAAAAATCTGTGATTATGTTTTTAGGAAAAATAACAATTTTTAAATTTACATCGCATTTATTAACATATGTAACACGGTTTACATATGAAATAGAAGTTTATTAATTCTACACGTAAAGGTGGAGAGGGAAAATGAATGTATTATTCGTGTTTTATGTTCCAAGTGGAGGAGTAGAAACGTTAAATCGTCAAAGGTGTAAAGCCCTTAAAAAGTACAACATTAATGCTCATTGCCTTTATTATGAAAATAGAAAGAAAAGCATAAATGACCATGGGACCCAAACGTTTGTAACGAATGAAGACCATGAAATTAAAAAAATACTTGATGAAGGAGATTATAGTCTCATTGTCATTGTCTCAGATTTTCAAGCTCTTCCTCGGTTTAGATCGCTTGGATATCAAGGGAAAATGATTATTGAAATACAAGGATACGGCCCAAAAAGTACAGCGAAATCTGCTCTTACAGATGCTATACCTCTTGTCACTAACTATGCTTCAGGATTTCTTAATCCCAAGACTCCTCATATCGTGCAATTACTAGATGAACTCTACCCCTCATTTCCAAAGTTTAGTTTCAACAATTGTTTTGATACTAATCAGTTCTCCTATAAAGCTGTACCTACTAGTCATCAGCCTAACGTCGCATGGATTGGGCGAATCGAAGATAACAAAAATTGGAGAGAGTTCTTAAAAATCGGTAGCGAATTAATCCATAATCACAATTCAAACATACGATTACATATGTTTGAAGACCCTACTCTAAGCGAAGCTAAGGAAAGAGGTCAATTTGAAAAATTAATTAAACAGTTAGATTTAGAAAAACATCTTTTTCTTCATGCAAACGTTCCGAATGATCAAATGGCCGTTTATTTTTCCATGATAGGGGAATCAGGCGGATTTTTATGCTCTACTTCAAAGGTAGAAGGAGCCCCATATTCTCTTCTTGAAGCGATGAGTTGTAAATGTCCGGTTTTAACCACTGACTCCGATGGCGTAAGAAGCTCAATTATTCATAATAAAACGGGGAAATACTATACATTAGGTGACGTTACCGAAGCTGTTAAAGAGGCAAAGGAGTTAATGACGGATTCTCAGTTAAGAGAAAAGATACGTAAAGATGCTTTTGAGCACGTAAAAGTAAATTTCAACCCAGATTTATACTGTGTGAATTTTATTTCAATGATTCAATCACTGGGACTAAACCTCAGTAAGTAAATAAAATACCAGATATTTTCTAGTATCTGGTATTTTATTTTTCTTGATTTTCTGTGTTAAGTTTTTCTGCTTGTTCGTAAAGCGACAAAAAATTAGTAACCATTTTGTTAAGGTCCCATTTATCTTGAGCCCACTCTTTTGTACAAGAAGCTAGCTGGTTTCGAAGTAAATCATTTGCAAGCAAATACTTTAATTGCTCATACAGTTCATAAATATTTCCTACAGAAGAGACTAGCCCGCTCCTTCCCACTTCAATCATTTCAGGTAATCCAGCTGTATCGCTAATAAGAACAGGAAGACCTGCAAGCTGGGCTTCCATAACAGAATAAGGCTGAGTATCGTGAATACTAGGGTGAACAAAGATATCGGCTTCTCTAAGGAAATGAAGAACATTATTCGAAGCACCTAAAAATCTAACTTTATCTTTTAGATCTAAGTTTGTGCATTGTTTTTCTAATGCCCCTTTAATTTCGCCTTCCCCCAGTATCCAGCATTCCCAATCCTCTCTATCTTCTTTTAAGAGGGAAAGGGCATCTAAGAGGTGATGAATGCCTTTTAAATAGACGAGCCTTCCCATATAAAGGATAATTTTTCTACTCTGCTTAGGCCCGATAAATGGCCTTTCTATGGCATCCATATGGAACTTTTGGCTATTAATTCCATATGGAAAGGTAACAATTTTTTCTGAAGGAATAGAAAAATTATCTACGATATTATGAGACATCCATTCGGTTGGACTATGAATGAAATCACTTGCCTCATATCCTAACTTCTCAATTACCTGGTGATATTGATATTCAAATGTGGCCTCTATTTGTTTGTCTGTTTTATGAGGATGCATGGTTTTGAGTGTGAAAAAAATATCTTTTGACAGATTTCCAAGAGCACTAGTCACAAGTGGGGTATGAGAAGGTTTAACTCGATTTATAGCGTTTGCCGCTGTGACATCTAGCGCATGTATGAGGTCATATTGCTGAAGATTATAACATGCTGCCGAAAGCTCTAAGCTATAACGAAATAACTCAGTGTTGTATATCCAACTCTTCACTGGGAGTGAAGGAAGCTCAGTAAGCAATTTTTCTTCAATATAGGAGGAAAAAACTTCAATATCTATTTCTGGCTTTTGTCCAATGATTCGATATTTATTTAAATCAGGCGTCTGACTAAGGACATGAACTGTATGACCTGACTCTTTCAGTGACTGTTGGAGTGAGGAGACAAATGTCCAAACGCCTCCGGTATAGGGGAGTGGGTAATAGGAAACTAATAAAATCTTCATTTTATAATCATCCTTTAATTATTTTCTCTCTATTCAATAGGAAGAGGAGAAGAATAAGAATTTTCAACGTCTAAAGCACTTCATTTAGTATGAGAAAGAATTATACTTACAACCCCAGGATCAGGTATCTTATAATTGGTAGGTAAATTAGTTTTTATTTCATTTAAAAACTCAATTAGATGTTCATCAAATAACGAATCCTTATTATCCTTCATGTATGTCCCTTCTTTTCTCAAAATTGATATATGCTTAAATTTTTATTGTTTTGCAAATCCCTATTTATATAATATGTCCAAAATTTTTAATTGGCACGGACGAGTGCACGCTGATAGTAGATAAATATAATGACAAGTTTTGCAAATTTTTTTACAAAGTGTGTTTATTAAAGTTTCCATACAGATTTGTATGTAATAAACTTTACACATTTCCATGTAAAGTTTTTAGAGTGAAAGATAAACTTGTGTCCTAATAATGCGTTTCATTTATTAAATGAAAGTAACGAGTGGAATGCTTATAAAAGGAATAAATAGGGGGGGAAGGGTAATCATAGAAGAGTAAGCTCACCTAATCTTGCGAAGGGTGTGATTTTGACTTGCTGATATATTTTTGCAGCAGAGGGCGGTAATGAAACTCGATAGTTTTCATTTCTTCTCTCATCTCATTTTGGTATCTGCTGGTGCCCGAATGTTCATGAGAACGAAATTTTGTAAGTGCTTCATCATAATAATGGATTTCATAGCCATTAACAAGCATACGAAACCACATCTCATAATCCTGAGTATAGCGAAAATCCGGAGAAAAAATCCCAATTTCATCAAAGATTTTCTTTTTTATAAGAATGGTACAACCGTTGATAGCATTATACGTTAAGTAGGCGTTATACACTTCTTCTAAACTGGAGAAACGTTTACAGCACCAAGGTATTAAAACTTCATTATCTTTATTAATGTAGTCAAAGTTAGTAAAGCTGGCATCTATGTTCTTTTGCGTCATAAAGTTTAGCTGTTTAGAAATTTTTTCAGGAACAAAATAATCATCTGAGCTTAACCAAGCTATATACTCTCCTGTAGCAACGAATAAACCAGTATTTATTGCAGTAGCCGTTCCACCGTTTTCTTTTCTTATATAAACAATTTTATCTTTAAATGACTCTATCTTCGCAGTGTGGGACGTTGAACCATCGTCTACCACAACTACTTCGATATTTTCATAAGTTTGGTTTAAGGCACTTTCGATCGCTTGATCGACAAAGGCACAGTTGTAAAAAGGAATAATTATTGATACTTTTGGACCCATTGTTTCCCCTCCGAAAAAAATTTTTAATAGCATAAGTGAAACGTAGTCTAAATTACGACTTTTGCAGGTGAATAAAAGGTGAAGATGATCATTTTAAGTTTATTAATGAAAGCACACTCTTGATTAGAATATGCATAAACCTCCTTAAGTGACATGCTTTCTCAGAAACTTCATTTACATAAAACATTCGATTTTATAAGAGAATGGTTACTTTTACGCACTTGAATTTTAATTCTCCATAAAGGTAAAGGGGAAGGGATTCTAACGATAGAAAGGTTCTTTAACGATAAAATTCAATAATGTCTTGGATAGTAGATTCTAATGTTATAGTTGGTTGCCAACCCAATTCAGTTAGTGCTGTAGGGTTTAAAGTAACGAAAGTATTTAACGGACTTGTATCATCTACTTTCACTTGAAACTTGATAGAAGTTATCTTTTTGAAGATATTTATAACATCTTGTAAAGAATGATTTTTTCCGGAGGAGACATTGTACGAACGCCCATTCTCTCCTTTTCTAAGTAGAAAATCATAGGCTCTAACGGCATCTCGTACGTCTAAGAAGTCAAAATGATTATTTAAGTTACTGACCCTCAGATATTGTTCTTCCCCTGCTTTCTCCATATCTATAATTTTTTTAGCGAAAATGGAACAAACTCCTTTAGAGAAGCCAGGACCTATAAGATTTGATGGTTGAGCGACAAC
The DNA here is from genome assembly GCF_056158845.1 of Priestia sp. ABM2_011. Taxonomy (NCBI): domain Bacteria; kingdom Bacillati; phylum Bacillota; class Bacilli; order Caryophanales; family Bacillaceae; genus Priestia; species Priestia sp. ABM2_011. The sequence continues at coordinate 15,555 of NZ_JBSWUB010000002.1, read as the reverse complement.
AACATTCATATTGTATTGATTTGACCAAAATTGCGAAATGAGGGTTTGAATGGTCTTACTCAGACCATAGGGGTGATTAAACGTGGCTGGAACCGTTGGATCAAACTGAAGAGCAGAACCTACAATAACAGCTTTACAAGAAGGCATCTCTTTTCTAAGAGCATCGAGTAAGTATGCTGTAGCCATTGCATTTACTTCTAGAGATTGAATGGGATTATCCCAGGATAATCCCACAGCGTTTTGACCTGCCAAATGAAGGAGGTAGTCCGGCTTGGTTATTGAAATTAACTCCTTTACTGACTCATTATTAGATAGATTGCATGTTCTGCATTTAATTTGCTTATTAGAAAATGAATTCATGTTTGTGATAGCTACGACGTCAAACTCTAATCTTGAAAAATAATCACATGCGTGAAGTCCAGTAAATCCACTAGCACCGGTAATTAGTAACGTAGGTTTCTTATCCACTAACGACACCCCACTCTGAATAATAATCTAATAAATAAAACTTATTATAGATGTATGCTTAAAAAGCTAAATATTTCATCTAATGCTCAACAAGACACGATCCTAAAACATAGGGTAAAAATACAGGCAGAGGTCTATAGCATTACCAAATTCCATGAATACCTATATAGAGAGACTTTTAGAACGTGAATGCTATGGGAAGAGGAGAGAACATAATGAAAATACTGCTTGCTACATTTTGGGAAGTTCCCCATGTAGGTGGAGTTTGGAATTATATGCAGCAATTAAAGCAAGAACTTGAAGGGTTAGGTCATGAAGTAGATTTACTTGGACATGGACTTGGAAATAAATCAGTTCATATTGTTAATAAAAATATAGAGGTAATTAAAGATGAACTATCATTAGTAGAAGAATTGGAACAACATGAGAAAAATACTCCTATTCTATATAAAGATCCAGTAGTGAAATTTTATGAAAAAGAACGTATTGGTTATACAAGAGGTGTTTCTCGGTTAAATATCAACCAATATGATTTAATTCACACACAAGACGTTGTAGCAACTGCGTGTATTCGTTCCTTAAAGAGTGTAAAAACGCCGGTGGTAGCAACTATACATGGTTGTGTTGCTCACGAGTTAAATCGCTACATCAAAGACATTTTGAAGGCTCCTACAGCTGATATAGCTACTAAATATTTTAATGAACTTGAACATACAGGTGCTATGGCTGCTGATTGTACTATAGTTGCAAATCATTGGTTAAAGGAAATTTTAATTCAGGAATTTAGGGTTAATGAGCATCAACTTAAAGTGTTTCATTACGGATATGATATAGATTCTTTTTTAAAGCGAATGCAAACACCATCTAAGGTTCATCCACCAGTTGGTCAACAAGTAATTATTTATACAGGGAGATTAGCTGAAATTAAAGGTATTCATCATCTATTAAAGGCTCTCAGTGAACTCAAAAAAATTAAGAAAGGCTGGGTCTGCTGGGTCGTTGGAGATGGAGATCAAAAAGCTGAGTTGAAGGCTCAGAGTAGAGCGCTCGGTTTAGGTAAGAGGGTTTTATTTTTAGGTAATAGAAACGATGTGCCTTCTTTACTCTCTCTTGCTAACATTTTTGTTTTGCCAAGTCTTATAGAGAATCAACCTTTATCAGTTATTGAAGCTCAGATTGCTAAAAAACCAGTAATAGTAAGTGACGCAGGGGGATTACCTGAAATGGTTCAGCATGGATCCACAGGATTAATTTTCCCGGCAGGTGATGCCACATCGTTATGTGAAAATCTTTATAATTTGCTAATAGATCCAGCATATAGAGGCATGTTAGGAGCCAATGCACAAGAATGGGCTTTAAAACATTGGGATCAGAAAGATGCAGTTCAAAAAGTTCTAGATGTTTATAAAGAGGTGCTTTCACATAAGAGTGAAATGTAAATATATCGAAAAGGAAGCTAAATGTCTTTTTTGGAAATTATTGGGTATGTAGCTTATACAGGAGCCCTATAGGTGACATATACTATTAAAACTTTAAAGAGGAGAGAATAGTATATGAAGGCTGTAGTAACTGGTGGGGCGGGATTTATTGGTTCCCATCTTGTAGAAGAGCTCATTAGACAAGGCTTTAATGTCCACATAATTGATAACTTAATTTCTGGAAAGTATGATAATATACACCCTCTTGCTACTTTTCATATAGAAGATATATGTAGTGATCAAGCCAAACAAATCATTCTAGATGAAAAGCCTGACGTAGTCTTTCACTTAGCTGCTCAGGCAGATGTTTCACGATCTATCCAATCGCCTCAATATGACGCAGATGTGAACATAAAAGGAACTATAAATTTGCTGGAAGCCTGTAGAGATGCTTCGGTAGGTAAGTTTATATTTGCCTCTACTTCAGCTGTATATGGAAATCTACAAAAGGACTTAATTACTGAACAAGATGCAACTGTGCCAGCTTCTTATTACGGTCTGTCGAAACTAGCTGCTGAATCGTATATACGTCTATTTCATTATTTGTATAATTTACCATATACAATTCTTCGATACGGAAATGTATATGGGCCACGGCAAACGCCAAAAGGAGAAGGCGGAGTAGTAGCAGTTTTTTTAGAAAGGTTGAGCAAAGGGCTTTCATTTAATATTCATGGTGATGGGGAACAGACACGTGATTTTATATATGTAAAAGATATTGTTCAAGCTAATATTGCAGCAATTAAAAAAGGGAACCAAGAGGTTGTTCACGCCAGTACTACAAACAAAACTTCAGTGAACGATTTATTAAAAAACCTTGAGTATATTCATGGTTCTAATATTGATGTTGTTTATACAGAAGGAAGACCTGGGGATATCAAACATAGTTGTCTCGACAGTGAGAAAGCACAAAAGCTATTAGAATGGTCTTCAAGAGTATCTGTTTTAGAGGGGTTAAAGGAAACATATACTTTCTCTAGAAAAAAAGCTTAGTATTTAAGCTTTTCTACATTTCTTAACTAGTTGTCTATTTTATTAACTATATGCTCATTAGCCCTAACATTTTAGGATAGGCCTGCATTTAATATTGTATAGCCTTGTACAATAAGACCCTTTAAGGAGCAACCCATATGAAACTAGAAGATTTAAAAGGGGCATATAGCGCCATTTTTAGTTTAGGCGATTTATGTTTGACATCTCTTCAACTGAGAGACAATAACTTAAGAAAATTTGCGGGGATTTTAGATTGGGTATCCTCACCGGATTTGAAAAAGGTAAACATGCTTTTGAAAGATCAGTTTGCTGACTTTTTAAACCCGGATAATTTAAGGATAATCCAGTACGTATCTGATTGGGATTTATTAGTGTGGGATGAAATTTATAATATAGGGTTTAACCACGATTTTAAGACTGATAAAAATACACTTTCTCACTTAGGAGGATACGGGGAGGTTAAAGAGAAGTACGATAGAAGAATTCACCGGTTTTTAGAGAATTTATCTACTGGCCAGCGTATTCTGTTTATTAGAACGGAAGCTAATCGTGAAGAAGCTGCAGAGCTTGAGAGCATTTTATCTACTATGATTGAAAGTGACTTTAGCATTCTAATTATTAATCATACGGATGTGAATGATTTAGTTGAAAAAGAATGGTCGCTAAATAAAGTTTGTGCTATTGAATTACCCAATCAAGATAAATGGAACGCAAATAATCATTATTGGAAAAGGATACTTGATGGTGTTTCCCTTTTATAAGTACGTTAGCTTTCCCTTTAATGTATTTATAAAAGGTTATGTTTTTCAAATGACATCTTTAGGAGATTTGAATGGGAAGAAAACCTCCACCATACTTATTTGGTGTATGTACTCACTTGCCTCTTGAAGCTTATTTAATATTTTCTATACATATAATCTCTATACAATACTAATGGACAAGTTGTATTAATTGAAATGGATACAGTGCAAAAAACTTTTCCTTGCGAAGGTTAAGGTGCTTTTCGAGGTGCCTATATAAAAGTCAATGTTAAAAAAACTAATTTGTTAACCGGATAAGGGGGGAAAGGATATGGATAATAAACAAATAGAGTTGAAACAAGGATACGATATAACTGGAAAGCAACGTTATCGAATTGTAACAGGAGCATTTATTGATAAGATTATAGCAGAACAAGTTGCAAAGGAAATAAAAGAACGCTACGGTCTTACTGTATACGTGATACCTGAGCACATTGAATAATCTCTAATGTAACTTTATTTTCATTTTACTATAAATTAGAATAAGAATAGACAGCTAAGCTATTTTTATAGAAATAGTCTAGCTGTCTATTCTTGTAGAAGTATACAATGAATTTTATTATCTGTTTCCCATAATACAATAAAGGAGAAATCATTTTTAGTGCTTCTCATTTTATCATGTTTTTCTTTTACTCATAGTTAGTGCTATTTATTTTGACATCCACTCTTTCAGCTCCATTAACATCTGTTGGTAACTAGGAGTTGGATAACAAATATTTGTCCGAGTACTAATAATAGTACGATCCAATATTACATCCTGATTAGGAATAATTTTGACATCATCTTTTTTAAAGATATCTTTAATTAATTCTAGTAATGCAAACTTTGATATTTTTTTCGGTGAGTGCAAATGATAGAGTCCGGAAGTATTATTTTCTAAGAAGAAGTCAATCGATTTAGCTAATTCTAATGTTGTTACTCCATTCCATAATGCTTTTTTATAACCCTTAATGGTACCCTTTTGTTTCATAAACCAAAGAAATAAGCCAATGCCATTCTCCTTTAACTCAGGTCCTATTATAGAGGTGCGGATTGTTAAATGTTTTTCGTCAATAATTTCACCAAGCTGTTTAGATTGAGCATATACAGAGGTACCATCCGGAACATCATGTTCTGTATAATCTCCTCTTGCCCCTGAAAAAACACAATCTGTACTGATATGAATTAATTTTCCTTGATGACGTTCAACAAATTTGGCCAACTGATGTGGGAGTAGGCTGTTTACCTGAAAAGCACGCATCGGATTATGACTAGCGTGTTCATTTAAAATTCCGATACAATTAATGAGGACATGGGGCTTAATAGATTCTATAGTCTCTTCAACATGCTTAAAGTCAGTTACATCCAAGTAAATAGCATCTTTATCTTTCGGGTCTCTTGATGTACAGAAAACATCATGATTTGTATGCTGTATAAAATATTTAGTAATTACATGCCCTGCCATTCCTTTTCCACCAAGAATTAGTACTTTCATTTAGATAAACCCGCCTTTCAGCAACATCTCTCTAATTTCCTCTTTACTAATCACTTGTTTACTTGAATCATATTTTTCTAAGTTTACTTGAGCATAGTTTGAATAATATTCTTTTAAGCCTTTAATATAAATTGGAGGTAGAATCACATAATACTCATCATCATAAGTAACAGTTGTTGCGCTTTCATATTCGGATAACAGAAGCTCGTGAATTTTTTCTCCAGGTCTTATACCTAATATTTCAATTTCAATCTTGTCTTTTCCAGAAGCTTCTATTAGTACATTTGCTAAGTCAATAATTCGACAAGTAGGCATTTTCATGACGAATATTTCCCCACCTAGACTTTCAAATGTGGCTTTAAAAACCAGCTTTATCGCATCCTCTAATGTTAAAAAGAAACGAGTCATCCCAGGGTCAGTAATACCGATTTTCCCTTTTTCTTGAATTTGTTTCTTGAATACATGAATAACGCTTCCGTTAGTTCCTAGAACGTTTCCTCCACGTATACAAACAAATTTAGTTTTAGTATTTAATGTGTTAGCGTGAATGATTAATCTTTCCCCCATTGCTTTTGATAAACCGTAAAAATTAGCTGGATTTGACGCTTTATCAGTGGAAATATAAACTACTCTATCTACATCACAGCTTATTGCTGCGTCTATTACATTTTGAGTACCATGTACGTTGGTTTTTAAGGCTTCGATTGGTTGATCTTCACATACAGGAACATGTTTTAAAGCAGCTAAGTGAAAGATATAATTTACGCCCTGACACGCTTCAATTAGTGCTTCTCTTTCCTTAATGTCTCCAATAATGAAATTTAACTTAGGATGATTATCAAATTCTTGCTTCATAGTAAATTGATTTGATTCATTCCTTGAAAAAACACGTATTTCTTTAGGGTTATGTGTTAGTAATTGTTTAACAAGTTCATACCCCCAAGAACCTGTGCCACCTGTTACTAAAATTGTCTTATTATTAAACACCTTTCATTCCTCCTAGTACCACTTTAATTACTTTGTCTGAAACATCTACATGACCATATCCTTCAGGGTACGACCAATTTTTTAATTGGTTCACCATTACATGAACACAGGTTACGATTTGGTTAGCATCTATTCCTGACAGCATGTTACTTCCACACTGAATGGTTTCTGGTCTTTCAGTTGTTTTGCGAATAGTTACCGTAGGAATATGAAACAAACAGCATTCTTCCTGAACTGTTCCGCTGTCTGTTAAGACACAAAAAGCATTCTTTTCTAGATTTACAAAATCAAAAAAACCAAAAGGTTCATGGTATTCTACTAATGGATGGACTTCTAGCAGTGGAATATTTTCTATCCGGGATTTAGTACGAGGATGAATACTGCATATTATTCTCTTTTGGTAAAATTCAGCTACCATATTAATACCTTTCATGATTTCCAACAGTCGATCTTCATGATCTACATTTTCCGCACGATGGGCTGTAACTAGAAAATAGTCACTTTTTTCTAAGGATAGTTCATTAAGAATGTTGCTGTTTTCAATGGAAGATTCATAATGTTTTAAAACCTCGTTAATTGGATTTCCAGAAGTAATAATACGATTTGAGGGAATACCTTCTTTAATTAAATTTTCTTTACTTTGAGGAGTATAGGGGAGGTTAAAGCTCGATATTGCATCAATAATTCGACGATTCTTTTCTTCTGGCACTTCTAAATCAAAACAACGGTTTCCGGCCTCCATATGAATGACTGATATACCCATTCTTTCTGCTAGAATTGCGCTTAAACCACTATTAGTATCGCCTAATATTAAAACTTTGTCCGGCTTTTCTTTTAAAAATAGCTGTTCGAGCTCTTTATACATCTTCGATAACTGTTCACCTAATGAGAGCTGCTGATTAGCCAATATATAGTCTGGTTTGCGTATGTTTAACTCTTGAAAAAATACCTCACTTAATGAAGGAGTGAAATTTTGTCCTGTATGCACTAAAACGTGCTGTGAAGCATATTCATCTAACTTTTTAATAATGAGGCTTAAACGTATAATTTCGGGCCTTGTACCCAAAATAGTCATAACTTTCATTCTTTACACACCCTATCCACCTTATTTATAAGCATAATTACCCTCTCCTAACTCGCATTCGGCCCCTTATTTATTAAAATATGCTTTTCCTTTTTTCTTGCTATAGGCTAATCTATTAATCTTCCCAATAAAAAGTGATAAGTCTAAAATGATAAGCCCTCCTCTTTAATTTAATAAGAATGATGGCTGCTTTTTTTGTGGTTCAATGTTTAAATCTTTCTCTGTAAGTTCTCTCCTAGAGGCTAAAATCTTATATTTTAGGCCGTCGAGTACGAATATTTAAAGAGTAAATACAGGGGTTCGAAAATCAGAAAAGACCTTGCTTCCTTTTTAAAAAGAAACAAGGTCTTTGATGCTTAATTTTATTCTTATTACATAAAATTGTATGAAAATAGTTGTGGAAATTAAGCCCAAAAATTAGTTAGACTTAATCCATTTAGCACATAGTCCCAAACAGCTTCATCATTTGGGTTGTCTAGAGGTACTTGAACTGAACAAATTCCATCAATTGTCCAGTTCATATCTATTACGCCTTTTAATCCGTCTAAAGGTTGAAGTAGTAGTATATTGAATGGACCTTTTACTAATTCCGATAATGTGGTTTTTAATTCTATCGCTTCTTCTGGAGTAGCTGCTCCCCATCTAATAAATAAAACAGAAGGGCTATTCTCAATTTTTTCAAAAAATCTCGTGATACGTTGATTAAGCTTCTCTTTATAAGAAGGATACATTACAGTCCAGTCTACATTTGGAATGATTGGGAAATCATGAACAGAAATAATGTTGTAATGCATATCGTGAATAAAATGAGCATTAACTGGTTCTGTTCCACCTTCTTCAGGGAAAATTGCGACACCGTCATCAAGAAAATGAGCATATCCATCAGTTCGCTGTAGATTTTCAAGGTCCATAAATCCACTAAATTTATTCTTTAACAACCTACTGACATCAGCAATTGAATTAGATATCATCCAGTCTAGAGGGAATGAAAATCTTCTCCAATTGTGTCTTCTTAAATTAAGGGAGGGACCACACCAACTACCTAGCCCTAGCATTAAGTCATAAGATCCTTTAATATCCTGTAAATTCAATATAATCATCCCTTTTTATTTAGCAATCCTATTATAGTAAATGCTAAACCTTGTACATTTGATTGGACAAAGTAACTATATATTTATAAGAAAGTCTTAGTTAAAAAGACACTGGGACTGAATAGGATAGATTTCCACGTGGCGCCCATCTAGTGACGTAGTAATATTCCATCTAGAACATAGTCCCAAGTCGAAACATTATTTGGATCGTGTGGTACACTGACCATACATACATTATTAATTTCCCAGTCAACTTCGGTAGGAGTCTGTATACCGTCTACGGGATTAAGGATAAGTATTCTAATCTGCGCTTTTGTAAGAGAGGATAAGATTTTTTGTAATTCAGTTGCTTCCTCATATTTAGCTCCCCACCTTATAAACAAAATTGATTTACTGCTCATCATCTTTTTCATAAACCTGTTAACTCTGTAATCAAGGTTTTTTTTGAATTTTGGATACATATCGGTCCAATCTTTATTAGGCACTATGGCAAAATCATGAGCTGAGAAGATATTGTAATAAGTGTCCTGTATAATATAAGATTTAGTTGATTTATATAGATTTTGATGAGGAAATCTAAGCATTTTATCATTAAAATATACATAATCTCCGCTGTCATCTACTAAACTCATATTCTCAATCTGCATAAATCCATTAAACTTATTCTGAAGTAGTCTATTTACATCTGAAAGATACGGAGAATAGCTCCAGTCAAGTGGACTTGAGGTAAAACTTCTCAAATTTAATCGATTCAGTTGTAGTGCAGGATTACAAGCACTACCTAAGCTAATGATTAAATCATATTGCCCTTTAACATCCTGTAAATTCACATTAATTCTCCTATTATTTAAATTTTTATATACACATATTTGATTGGTAGATTTACTTAGAAGACATACATGTACATGGTTATTCAGTCAGTTGCTCTTATAATATAAAAAGCACTGATAATCGGGGTTTCAGCGCTTTTTATACCCTTTATAGACCTGTGTTAAATAAAATTGTTAACACCCGCAATAGATGGATTCTTTAAAGTTTAATGCTAGCGAACTGCTCGATTTGCATTAATTCTTCCATAAGTCCAGTATAATCCTGTACCTGGTACTACATCGCACGTGGATTGAATAGTATTTCTAATTTGGAGATTGGTTTTTCCCTGAGCTGCTAGCAAGGCTGCAAGTCCTGAAACATGAGGGGCAGCCATAGAAGTACCGCTTAGATATGCGTAATAGCTGCCTATATAAGTAGACAAAATTGTTGAACCTGGAGCAGCAACATCTACCCAAGTGCCAAAATTGGAAAAATCAGATTTTTGATCATTGCTATCTGTAGAGGCCACAGCGATTACATTTTGATAAGCAGCTGGGTATGTTGGGGTACTAGAAGCTTCGTTTCCGGCTGCAGCTATAACTACTACTCCTTGGCTCCAAGCGTAATTCACGGCATTCTCTAAAGTGATTGAACTTTGAGTTGAACCTAGGCTCAAATTAATAACTTTTGCTCCTGCATTTGTTGAATAGGTAATTGCATTTGCAATATTACTCAATAGACCATTTCCACTGTTGTCAAGAGCACGAACGGGTATTATTGATGCTGACGGAGCCATTCCTGCAATGCCTAAACCATTCTCTGTAAGGGCTGCAGCTATGCCTGCTACGTGAGTTCCGTGTCCATTACCGTCGTTAGGAACTAGATTTCCATCTACAAAATTATAGCCAGGCCAAAGCTTAATAGATAGTTCAGGATGATTTAACTGAATTCCCGTGTCTACAATAGCAATTTTTATATTTCCATTACTAGTAGTAACATCCCAAGCATCTGGGGCTTGTACCTTCTGAGGACCATATTGATAAGGAAAAAAGGGGTCATTCGGGGTATATGAAGCTTTAAATGTATAATCTGGTTCTGCGTATTCTACTTCAGTTAATTCACTATAGCGTTTAATTAAGTCATTAATCTTTTTTTTAGAATGTAAGACCTGGAAATCAAGATCTTTGTTGTGATATATCAGTGTACATTTATTCTTACGATGAATATTTACTTGGTTTTCAAAGCACACATTCTTTTTGAACTTTACAATGATTTGGCTTGAGTTCTGAAAATCATCAGCTGTAAATTCCTTAGTACTAGCGTTGATACGGCGCTTAAATAGTGGTGATGCCTTTTTTATTGAAATGGTTCTTAGGTTTTTGACTGATTGTTGTTTTAAAATCTTAATAATATATTTCACTGCATAAAACAACAGGATAACAACAGAAACTGATAAAGTAGTAGCTAATAAATTAAGCATTTGTTCCCTCCTGGAAATCGCACTTTTTATAGAGTATTCACGATTTATTAAAAGGGTTTGGACAGAGTCTTTATTTAAACAAATAATTGTGTATTTTAAGAGAGTTATTAAAAGTGAAAAGTTATCCTATCTGTCATATTACTAATTTATCTTTAGATAATGAGTGTTATGTCTCGCTTTAAAGCACCAAATTTGTAATTAGAAAGAAAGCCACTAGTATATCTAGTGGCTTAGTCTTTAAAAATCGCTAAATTCTTCGAAATCATCGTCATCTAAAGGTCCAGAAACGTGTTCTAAATCTGCAATTTTGCCTTCTTTAATGCCCTGATTTACAGGTTGTTCTACGTCATCTTGTGTATGAGAAAAGCCATTAGCCAAAATTATACGACAGGCATTGTTATTTATTCAGATGATGACACGCTGCGTATGAATGAGCAAATGAAGGCTTTAAAGGTGTGTGCAAAGGTGTACTGCAGAAAGTAGATGAGACTGGGAGTATTTATTTAAAATGATATCATTTTAAATAAAATAAATGTGATTGAAACATGCAATATGTCCTACACGTATACCAGCAAAATTCCCAAAACTTACTGGATTATACGAAACAGGACTCTATTATTTTAAATATACAACGCGCTTGCCAAGCTTTTATTGATTTAGCGATGCTCATTGTAGCTGAAGAACGTTTGGGTCTTCCAAAAACGAGCAGAGAAGCTTTTGATATGTAGGAGTCTCAATCTATTATTACAAGCGAGATTGTTTATAGAATGAAAGCTATGGTAGGTTTCAAAAATATTGCTGTTCACGATTATCAAGCCATTAATCAAGATATTCTTCAGCAAATTTTGGACAAACATTTAAGTGATTTTACTATCTATACAAAGCAAATTCTTTATTATGGGCTTTGGAAAGGCATTGGTAAATATAAGGTGTATAGAAACTTACATATTATGTAATTAAGTTTGTGTTAGAACCTTTAGGCCTACAATCTTCGTTTTTGTTCTAAATGAATAGTTATATCTCTTAAAGTTGTATCTAATATATATTTAGACAGTAGGGAAGCATACTTTCAAGCTTCCCTACTAAATGCTTGTCCTAATTTAAATAATTAAGCTGTTTGCAGACCTTGGATTTCTTCAGCGTCTAAAACAATCACTCCTGCTGAAGTAGCGAAATAAGCTAAAGATCTTGCCTCATCGAAGCTTGAAAAAATAACGTTATTAATTTGAGTACCGCTTAAAAGTACACTTGCAATCGGTGTGCCAGGATCAAGAATTCTCAAAACCTCTGGAATCATACGCGGTGTCCCCCCTTGCTATACCAAATTAAATACAGATCATATGAATCTATATTTAATTTATTATATGTAAGTTTTAAGCAAAGGCTTGTACTATTTAATCATTTTCATTTAATCTTTTTTTGTGATTGAAAATAAGGACTTTAAGAGGGAATTGTTATATGAAATCTCTTTTAAGTCCTTACATATAATGGAATTTCCACACTAGCTAAAACTTCATACCGCCATCTATTACAATTACCCTTGAAGAAATTATCTCAGTGTTTGTAAATCCGATTCCTACGTTATAAGCATGAGTAGCTATTTCAGAATTAGGGTTCTTACTGGCTGTTTCTGCTGGGGGATTAATACTTACACTTCTTTTCTTCTTTTTTTGTGGGAAGGACTTGTCTACATAATACATACCATTTTTAAAATTATACTTCATATAATATGTTTGTATTTTAATCACCTTTTCTATACCCCTTATATTTTAGAGGGATTTTGCGAGATATTATTAGAATGGTTTTTTCTTCACTTCTCTTCAAAACTGAACTTTTTTTACTTTAGCATTTTTATTTCTTCTTCCACATTCTTTAACAATTACACCGTCTTGGTTCGCATTTTGTCCACCATGTTTAGCAACCTGACCGCCCTGATTAGCATTTTGACTGTGGTTACCACTAATCTGTCCTCCAGTTTCTGCATGGTTATAAATATAAATGCTAATATAGGTGCAGTTTTTTTCTCTTTTTTTCTTTTTGTTTTTTGAGCTGCAATTAGATTTTTTATTATGATGATAATTATTCCTTTCTATTGCGATCACCTCTTTTCTGATAAGTTAGGGAGAAGACGTGAGTAAATTCACTTTTACTCATTAATAGTGTATTCATAGGTAGACAAGCTGCAATATGAAAAAGCCTATATTTGGTAAAAAGAGCCTTTCATATTAGGTCTAGTGGCTGTTGTGATACGAGAGTAAGTACATTTAAATGTACAAGGGGTGTTTTTATTGTTAAAAGATCTAATTGGACGAACATTTCCTTCCTAAGGAAACTACGACTTCTAAAACAGCCTGTTATAAAAGCCAAGGGGGTTTAGGGGTTATATGTAATAGTAAAGCTCTTTTTCATAGATTTGGATAAATTTTTTAAGGTGAAAGATTTTTATGTGTGATATACAGGCCATTGTATTGAAGAGATTTCTATACTATATAGGGTTTAAATATAGAAAGAACTATTGCTGCTTTTTTTCGTCAATAGTTCTTTCTATATTAAATATTCAGTTGTATAGGTTGAGGCTTGATTGAATTTTGAGTAATTAACAAGATGGTGGGATGCTTTGAGGGAAATGAAATAAATTTTCAGGATCATATTTAGCCTTTATTTCTCGAAGTCTTGCGAAGTTTGACCCATAATATGCTTTTCCGAACTTTTCAATATTTTGGTCTGGAACATTAACATAGGACCCTTTTACATATGGTTTCATTAGTTGACGTACTTTTTCAACTGATGCAAGATTGGAAGCTTCTTGGGATTTATTTTCCCAACTAGATGTCCATTCTGTATAAAACAATGGACGGCGCCAAAAGAAGGCTGTTTCATTACTTGGTACTCTGCTTAGAGCACCACCCCAATTTATAAAAAAGAAATTGGCTTCTGTACCAGTAGCTTCTTCTAAAAACTTTTTCATAAATGAAATAGGCTCTTCGGACCACAGATCAAGTCCCCAAGCTGATGAAAATTTAACACTCTGATCGGATCTGCCAGGGATTGGTTCGTCAGGGTCTAAGAAATCTATAGCATCTGGATAGGACAATGTTTCTATAACTGTTTGTGTTGGGGTTCCAGCATTTAGTAAAGGCTTTAACAATTTAGTCAGTTCTTTTTTTGAACCTAAGAAAATCCCTTCTGCATGACACAAACCATTTACTTTGCTGTAAATCTCAAGTATGCACCCTAATCGTTCGTCTACAAATGGTGCCCATTCTTGCCAAGTTTTAAATACTGTTTCTAATTGATCCCATGGCCAAATAATATTGAAGACGGTTGCAGTTTTAGGGGCACGGTGAACTTTAAACGTGTATTCGGTATTATATCCAAAGTTCCCACCGCCACCACCTCTAGAAGCCCAAAATAAGTCCTTATTGCAAGATTGGTCTGCTTGAAGAATATGGCCTTTGGCATCTACTGTTTCCAGGGCAAGAAGGTTATCGCTTATAAGGCCAATTGATCGTGAGACTACTCCAAATCCTCCTCCCATCGTAATTCCTCCAATTCCAACAGTGGGGCTATCTCCAAACGGAGCCATAAAGCCTTCTCGAGCTAGCATCTTTACAAGTGGACCCACGTGAATTCCTGTTTGAACCGTTGCAATCTCACTTTTTTTATCAAGGCAAACTCTATTCATGTCACTTACATCAATAACAATTCCGCCATTTACTACTGAAAGGTTCTTATCTAAAGCATGGCGTCCGCTTCTGACACGTAAAGGTACTTTATTTTCCTGAGCCCATTTAATAGCATTACTGACATCGTAAGAATTTTGTGCAAAAACAAAGACAAGAGGACAGACATCAACATAAGGGTTCCAGTTCTTAATCGCTTGTTGATAGCCAGGATTTCCCTTAAAGATGACTCGTCCTGTTAACGGTGTTGACATGTATTTCACTCCCAATAAAGGTTAGATTTCTAATATTAGTATATGTGAAAATAGGACAAACTCTTGGGTGAGTTATCTAGTAACTAAAAAATATATGCCAAGGTTGTTAAAGGTATTGTTTGTAATAAATATGTTTTAGAAAAGAAATTTTTATTATTAGAAAGGTTATGGATTAAGAAAAAAGAGGTTGCACCTATTTAGACATGATAAAAATTATTGAACTGAATGATTCTGATTTCTTTGAATGAATTACGTTAATTGAAGATTATGCGATTTAAGGAATTATACTAAGTTTATTTCTATCTGCGTCAATATATTAAGTTAGAAAAATTTCTATGATATTGGACGAGCGTACAAGCTTGTCCTTAGGTTTATACATATAATAAGTAAATGAATATTGAAAAGAGGGACAAAAATGATGCCAAGATGTATACCTGATGTTCCACGTTGTATGCCTAAGATACCGCATTGTCTACCTAAAGTGCCAAACTGTATGCCTAAGATACCAAACTGTGTACCTGACGTTCCAAATTGTGTACCTAATATACCTTGTACTTCTAAAGACTAATCGTTTTTATTTTTTATAGAATAGAGCAATAGTTAATTTAAAGCAAAAAGATTAATCTTTTTGCTTTTTTCTTGTTTCAACATATATTCTGAAGGGTATTGTACTTTAATTAAGTCTCGTTTAAGCTATGGAACACTATTTCATCAAATCTCTTATTTTGGGTTGAGTTATAAATTTTACAACTGAAATATAATTGTTACCAATTCAGGTAGGAGATCAAAATACAACTAAAATAAAAAATAAAAAACTATTGATTTTTAAAAATAAGTGAATTATGATAATAAAGCGTCGTTAAGAGAGAAAGTGTTGATAACGATTTTTAAAAAAGTTATTGACATTTGTTTAATGGATTGTTATGATATTAAAGTCGCTTAAGGGCGGCGCT
>NZ_JBSWUB010000001.1:4902500-5057500 GCF_056158845.1 Priestia sp. ABM2_011 | reverse complement strand
TCTGCGCCGAAAATGTACCGGGGCTAAACGTATCACCGAAGCTGTGGATTGACATCTTAGATGTCAGTGGTAGGAGAGCGTTCTAAGTGCTGTGAAGTCAGACCGTAAGGACTGGTGGAGCGCTTAGAAGTGAGAATGCCGGTATGAGTAGCGAAAGACAAGTGAGAATCTTGTCCACCGAATGCCTAAGGTTTCCTGAGGAAGGCTCGTCCGCTCAGGGTTAGTCGGGACCTAAGCCGAGGCTGAAAAGCGTAGGCGATGGCCAACAGGTTGATATTCCTGTACCACCTCCCCGCCGTTTGAGTAATGGGGGGACGCAGTAGGATAGGGTAAGCGCGCTGCTGGATATGCGCGTTCAAGCAGTTAGGCTGATGAGTAGGCAAATCCGCTCATCATAAAGGCTGAGCTGTGATGACGAGGGAATTATAGTACCGAAGTTCCTGATTCCACACTGCCAAGAAAAGCCTCTAGCGAGGCGGGAGGTGCCCGTACCGCAAACCGACACAGGTAGGCGAGGAGAGAATCCTAAGGTGATCGAGAGAACTCTCGTTAAGGAACTCGGCAAAATGACCCCGTAACTTCGGGAGAAGGGGTGCTCTGGTAGGGTGTATAGCCCGAGAGAGCCGCAGTGAATAGGCCCAGGCGACTGTTTAGCAAAAACACAGGTCTCTGCGAAGCCGCAAGGCGAAGTATAGGGGCTGACGCCTGCCCGGTGCTGGAAGGTTAAGAGGAGGGGTTATCCTTTGGGAGAAGCTCTGAATCGAAGCCCCAGTAAACGGCGGCCGTAACTATAACGGTCCTAAGGTAGCGAAATTCCTTGTCGGGTAAGTTCCGACCCGCACGAAAGGCGTAACGATCTGGGCACTGTCTCAACGAGAGACTCGGTGAAATTATAGTACCTGTGAAGATGCAGGTTACCCGCGACAGGACGGAAAGACCCCGTGGAGCTTTACTGTAGCCTGATATTGAATTTTGGTACAGCTTGTACAGGATAGGTAGGAGCCTGAGAAGCCGGAGCGCTAGCTTCGGTGGAGGCGTCGGTGGGATACTACCCTGGCTGTATTGAAATTCTAACCCGCGGCCCTGATCGGGCCGGGAGACAGTGTCAGGTGGGCAGTTTGACTGGGGCGGTCGCCTCCTAAAATGTAACGGAGGCGCCCAAAGGTTCCCTCAGAATGGTTGGAAATCATTCGTAGAGTGTAAAGGCACAAGGGAGCTTGACTGCGAGACCTACAAGTCGAGCAGGGACGAAAGTCGGGCTTAGTGATCCGGTGGTTCCGCATGGAAGGGCCATCGCTCAACGGATAAAAGCTACCCCGGGGATAACAGGCTTATCTCCCCCAAGAGTCCACATCGACGGGGAGGTTTGGCACCTCGATGTCGGCTCATCGCATCCTGGGGCTGTAGTCGGTCCCAAGGGTTGGGCTGTTCGCCCATTAAAGCGGTACGCGAGCTGGGTTCAGAACGTCGTGAGACAGTTCGGTCCCTATCCGTCGTGGGCGTAGGAAATTTGAGAGGAGCTGTCCTTAGTACGAGAGGACCGGGATGGACACACCGCTGGTGTACCAGTTGTCTTGCCAAAGGCATCGCTGGGTAGCTATGTGTGGACGGGATAAGTGCTGAAAGCATCTAAGCATGAAGCCCCCCTCAAGATGAGATTTCCCATAGCGCAAGCTAGTAAGATCCCTGAAAGATGATCAGGTTGATAGGTCAGAGGTGGAAGCGTGGCGACATGTGTAGCTGACTGATACTAATCGATCGAGGACTTAACCAAACTTTTAAAAGCGTAAGCTTTACTCAGCAAACAGTTATCTAGTTTTGAGAGAACAATCTCTTGTCTGGTGGCGATAGCGAAGAGGTCACACCCGTTCCCATACCGAACACGGAAGTTAAGCTCTTTAGCGCCAATGGTAGTTGGGACTTTGTCCCTGTGAGAGTAGGACGTTGCCAGGCCAATAAAAAGACTAGTCATTCAATGACTAGTCTTTTTTGTTTCTAAAAATTACAGCGTGAATTTAACTTTTAAATTATGTTACACTATAGTGGATTCATTTAATTTTTTATTATAAAAGTTCTTTTTGACGTTGTAAGAAACTTCTTTCAAACTGGAGGCTGCATTTTGGGTAAGAAATCAAAAAAAGTACTATACGAATTACAGGAAAATGAAACAATCGCAAGTTGTTTAGATCGGATGAAAAAAGATGGGTATATGCCCGTTCGACGAATGGAAAAGCCTATCTTTGAAGAAAAAGAAATAAATGGTAAAAAAGAGTATGTTCCGGTAAAGCAACAAATTGTTTTCGAAGGGAAAAGTCTCTAAATACGAACATTTTAATGATAAAAATAGTAAACATTCGATTTTTGGGTTGACTTTTTTCTGGTTTGGCTGTTATTATTAAGTTGTCAATTGAGATATCCGAAACCTCATATAATAGTGGGAATATGGCCCACGAGTTTCTACCCGATGACCGTAAATCATTGGACTATGAGGAGAGTACAATTACTAAATAGGTAAACATGATTCCTTTTCAAAAGGAATATTGATACATGAAACCTAGGGTAGTTGTGGCTTTCCTTTAGTGAGCCATAACATACCCTAGGTTTTTTTATAACGTGAAAAAGGAGCTTTTATTCATGAATGTAAAAGTTGCTGTTGTAATGGGCAGTCAGTCAGACTGGAGCACTATGAAATATGCGTGTGACATTTTAGATGAATTAAATATTGAATATGAAAAGAAAGTTGTATCAGCACATCGAACGCCGGATTATATGTTTGAGTATGCTGAAACTGCTAAAGAACGAGGGATTACAGTTATTATTGCTGGCGCTGGTGGCGCTGCTCACTTACCTGGTATGATTGCCGCAAAAACAATTTTACCTGTAATAGGAGTACCCGTTAAATCAAGTAACTTAAACGGTTTAGATTCACTTTTATCGATTGTTCAAATGCCAGGCGGCGTACCGGTAGCTACAGTAGCTATTGGGAAAGCTGGTTCTACGAACGCTGGCCTGCTAGCAGCACAAATCTTAGCAACACAGGATCCAACGTTAAGTGATCAACTTGAAAATCGTAGAGAGTCTATTAAATCATCTGTGTTAGAAAGTAGTGATCAACTTGTCTAATTTACTTATACCTCCTGGTAAAACAATTGGAATCGTAGGCGGTGGACAGCTAGGAAGAATGATTGCACTATCTGCTAAAGAAATGGGTTATTACATTGCAGTGCTTGAACCAACAGAAGATTCTCCTTGCGGTCAAGTAGCAGATATTAAAGTCATTGGCAACTATGATGATAGAAAAGCGGTTGAACAGCTTGCTGAAGTGTCAGATGTCATCACCTATGAATTTGAAAACGTTGATGTTGAGATGATGAAATGGCTAGAAACAAAATGCTACGTGCCACAAGGCAGTCATTTACTAGCCGTTACACAAAATCGTCGTTTAGAAAAAGAAATGATTACAAAGCTTAATCTAGACGTTCCTGATTACGCAATCGTTACGACTGAAGAAGAACTTTTAAAAGCTGTCGAAACAATTGGTTATCCATGTGTCGTAAAAACTTGCCGAGGCGGATATGACGGTAAAGGGCAAGTTCTAGTGAAAAATGAGAATAATATTCGTGAAGCAGCTGAGCTATTAGCACAGTCGGAATGCATTGTAGAACAGTGGATGAACTTAGATAAAGAAGTATCAGTTATTGTACACCGAAATGCAAAAGGCGAAACGGTATGTTTACCAGTAGCTGAGAACATTCATAAGCATCATATTTTGCACCAAACGATTGTTCCGGCACGTATTACAGCAGATCAAGAAGCGAAAGCTCTTCAATATGCGCAAGAAATAGCAAAAGGATTAGATTTAGTTGGTACATTAGCAGTTGAGATGTTCCTAACTGAAGAAGGTCAGCTTTATATAAATGAAATGGCACCTAGACCTCATAACTCAGGTCATTATTCAATCAATGCTTGTGATCTTTCTCAATTTCAGCAGCATGTAAGAGCCATTTGTAACTGGACCCTAGCACAGCCGACTTTATTAAAACCTGCTGTGATGGTTAACCTATTAGGGGAACATATTGAGAACACAATGGCAAAAATCGAATGTTTAGATGATATGCACTTACATTTGTACGGAAAAAAAGTTGCAAAAGAGAAGAGAAAAATGGGACATATCACGGTATTAGCTGATAAGATAGATGAGGCGATAGAAAAAGCCGAATCTCTAGGAATTTGGGAAAGAACGGAGGAAGTAACAACATGATTGAACGTTATACAAGACCAGAAATGGCAGCTATTTGGACAGAAGAAAATAAATTTAAAGCTTGGTTAGAAGTTGAAATTCTAGCTTGCGAAGCATGGTCAGAATTAGGACATATTCCGAAAGAAGATGTGAAGTTAATTCGTCAAAATGCATCTTTTGATATTAACCGCATCAATGAAATTGAACTAGAAACGCGTCATGACGTAGTAGCTTTCACTCGTGCAGTATCTGAAACGCTTGGTGAAGAGCGCAAGTGGGTACACTACGGTTTGACTTCAACTGACGTAGTTGATACAGCTCTATCTTATTTATTAAAGCAAGCTAATGAAATCTTGCTAAGTGACGTAGAGCGCTTTGTAGAAGTACTAAAGGAAAAAGCTCAAGAACATAAATATACGGTTATGATGGGACGTACGCACGGTGTACACGCTGAGCCAACGACATTTGGTTTGAAAATGGGATTATGGTATGAAGAAATGAAGCGTAACCTAGAGCGTTTAAAACGTGCTGCAGCTGAAGTGGAATTCGGTAAAATGTCAGGAGCAGTTGGAACGTTCGCTAACATCGATCCTTTCGTTGAAAAATACGTATGTGAGAAGTTAGGAATTTCACCAGCACCAATCTCTACGCAAACATTACAGCGTGACCGTCATGCACACTATATGTCAGTACTAGCGTTAATTGCGACATCTATTGAGAAATTTGCAGTAGAAGTTCGCGGTCTTCAAAAAAGTGAAACACGTGAGGTTGAAGAATATTTTGCAAAAGGTCAAAAAGGCTCATCTGCAATGCCTCATAAACGTAATCCAATCGGTTCTGAGAACGTAACGGGACTTGCTCGCTTAATTCGCGGCTATATGGTTACAGCTTATGATAATGTACCGCTTTGGCATGAGCGTGACATCTCTCATTCATCGGCAGAGCGTGTCATCTTACCTGATGCAACGATTGCTTTGAATTACATGTTAAATCGTTTTGCAAATATTGTTAAAAACTTAACAGTATTCCCTGACAACATGAAGCGCAACATGGATCGTACACTAGGGCTAATTTACTCACAGCGTGTACTTTTAACATTAATTAACAAAGGTATGGTACGTGAAGAAGCATACGACTTAGTACAGCCAAAAGCAATGGAAGCATGGGAAACGCAAGTTCCTTTCCGTTCTTTAATTGAAGGCGAAGAGCGCATTACTCGCCACTTATCGCCAGAAGAGATTGAAGATTGCTTCGATCATAAGCACCATTTAAAAAATGTAGATATGATTTTTGAACGTTTAGGTCTTTAATAAAAAAGGCAAGGCACGTCCTTGCCTTTATCTAAGAAAGTGTATCTGAATATTCTGTATGTAGAGGTGACAGCATGGAAAAGCAAGAGTTACTTTATGAAGGAAAAGCGAAAAAAATTTACGCTACTGATGAGCAAGATGTACTGTGGGTTGCTTATAAAAATGAAGCTACAGCATTCAACGGTCAGAAAAAAGCAGAGATTAGCGGAAAAGCACAGCTGAACAATCAAATTAGTAGTTTACTATTTTCAATGTTACATGAGCAAGGGATTACAACTCACTTTGTGAAGCAGCTTTCAGATCATGAACAGGCGGTTAAGAAAGTAGAAATTGTTCCGCTTGAAGTCGTTGTACGAAATGCTACAGCAGGAAGCCTTGCGAAGCGAATTGGCGTAGAAGAAGGTATTCGTTTTGAACAGCCAATCGTTGAACTTTACTACAAAGATGATGCGCTTGGTGATCCATTAATTCTTGCAGAACATGCGATTTTCCTTAAGGCTGCAACTCAAGCAGAGATTGATAGTTTAAAGGCACAAGCACTTCAAATCAACGAATTATTATCGAAATTTTTCAAAGATAAAGACATTTTCTTAGTGGATTTTAAATTAGAATTCGGCCGTACTTCTCAAGGCGACATTATTTTAGCGGATGAAATTTCACCTGACACTTGCCGCTTCTGGGATGTTCATACCAACGAAAAATTAGATAAAGATGTATTCCGCAGAGACTTAGGCGGTTTAACAGAAGCATACGAAAAAATCTTACAGCGAATCGGAGGATAACCCAACCATGTATAAAGTAAAAGTATTTGTCACATTAAGAGAAAGTGTATTAGACCCTCAAGGAGTAGCCGTTAAAAATTCATTGCACCGTATGTCTTATGAAGAAGTTCAAGAAGTACGCATCGGTAAATTTTTAGAGCTAACAATCGACAGCACAGATTCATTAGATGAACGCGTAAAAGAAATGTGTGAAAAGCTTTTAGTTAATACAGTAATTGAAGATTACCGTTACGAGGTTGAGGAGGTTGTCGTACAGTGAAATTTGCTGTAATTGTTTTTCCAGGATCAAACTGTGACGTAGATATGTATCATGCTATCAAAGATGAGCTTGGTGAAGAAGTAGATTACGTTTGGCACGATACAGAATCATTAGATCAATATGATGGTATCTTGCTTCCAGGTGGTTTCTCATATGGAGATTACCTTCGTTCAGGTGCTATCGCTCGCTTCTCAAATGTAATGGATGCTGTAAAAAAAGCAGCAAGCCAAGGAAAGCCAGTACTAGGTGTATGTAATGGATTCCAAATTTTATTAGAAGCAGGATTACTGCCAGGTGCTATGCGCCGTAATGAAAACTTAAAATTCATCTGTAAAACAGTGAATTTGAAAGTAGCTAATAACGAAACAATGTTTACAAATGCTTATGGCAAAGATGAAGTAATTGCTATTCCAGTGGCACACGGTGAAGGCAACTACTATTGTGATGAACATACGTTACAAAAATTGATTGAAAACAACCAGATTCTTTTCCAATACGCAGGTGATAATCCAAACGGAAGTCTTCAAGATATTGCAGGGATTACGAACGAAACAGGCAACGTATTAGGAATGATGCCTCACCCAGAAAGAGCGGTAAGCGATCTTTTAGGAAGCGCGGACGGACTTAAATTATTTCAATCAATTGTAAAGCAGTGGAGGGAACAAAATGTCGTTACTTCTTGAACCAAATGTAGAGCAAATTAAAGAACAAAAGTTATATCGAGATATGGGATTAACAGACGAAGAGTTTGCGAATGTAGAGCAACTGCTTGGTCGTACTCCTAACTATACAGAAACAGGCTTATTCTCTGTTATGTGGTCAGAGCACTGTAGCTATAAAAACTCTAAGCCTGTACTGAAAAAATTCCCTATCACGGGTGAAAAAGTATTACAAGGTCCTGGTGAAGGAGCTGGTATCGTTGATATTGGTGATAACCAAGCCGTTGTATTTAAAATCGAAAGTCATAACCATCCATCAGCGATTGAACCTTATCAAGGAGCAGCAACTGGTGTAGGTGGCATCATTCGTGACGTCTTTTCAATGGGAGCAAGACCGATTGCACTTTTAAACTCTTTACGTTTTGGTGAATTAACATCTCCAAAGGTTCGTCATTTGTTTGAGGAAGTAGTAGCGGGAATCGCAGGTTACGGTAACTGTGTAGGAATCCCAACAGTAGGTGGAGAAATTCAGTTTGAAGCTTCATATGAAGGAAATCCGCTTGTTAACGCTATGTGTGTTGGTTTAATTAACCACGAAGATATTCAAAAAGGTCAAGCTAAAGGCGTTGGCAACACGGTTATGTACGTAGGAGCAAAAACGGG
Organism: Priestia sp. ABM2_011; assembly: GCF_056158845.1. Lineage (NCBI taxonomy): Bacteria > Bacillati > Bacillota > Bacilli > Caryophanales > Bacillaceae > Priestia > Priestia sp. ABM2_011. Next base: position 5,049,587 of record NZ_JBSWUB010000001.1, on the reverse strand, counting down.
ACGCGACGGTATCCACGGCGCTACATTTGCTTCTGAAGAGCTATCTGATCAGTCAGATGAAAAACGTCCTGCTGTACAAGTAGGAGATCCATTTATGGAAAAACTTCTTCTTGAAGCTTGCTTAGAGCTTATCAAGTGTGACGCTTTAGTAGGTATTCAAGATATGGGTGCTGCGGGCTTAACAAGTTCTTCGGCAGAGATGGCAAGTAAAGCAGGTTCTGGTATTGAAATGAACCTTGATCTTGTACCTCAGCGTGAAACGGGTATGACACCATATGAAATGATGCTTTCAGAATCTCAAGAGCGCATGCTCATCGTTGTTGAAAAAGGCCGTGAAAATGAAATCGTCGAAATCGTTGAAAAATATGGATTAGAAGCTGTTTCAGTCGGTCACGTAACCGACGATAAGCGCCTTCGTTTAACTCATAACGGAGAAGTAGTAGCAGATGTTCCGGTAGATGCATTAGCAGAAGATGCACCGGTATACCACAAACCATCTCAAGAACCAGCATACTATCGTGAGTTCCAAGAGCAGTCAGCATACGCTCCTACTGTTGAAAATCACAGTGATATGTTAGTAACGCTTTTAAAACAGCCTACGATTGCAAACAAAGAGTGGGTTTACAACCAATATGACTACCAAGTACGTACAAACACAGTTGTATCTCCTGGATTTGACGCGGCGGTTGTTCGTGTACGTGATACAAATAAAGCATTAGCGATGACAACAGACTGTAACTCTCGCTATTTATACCTAGACCCGGAAGTAGGCGGCCGTATCGCAGTGGCAGAAGCTGCTCGTAACCTTGTATGTTCAGGTGCACAGCCTCTTGCGATTACAGACTGCTTAAACTTCGGTAACCCTGAAAAGCCAGAAATCTTCTGGCAAATTGAAAAAGCAACAGACGGTATGAGCGACGCTTGCCGTGAGCTATCGACTCCGGTTATCGGCGGTAACGTATCTCTGTACAATGAGACAAAAGGTGAAGCAATTTACCCAACTCCTGTTATTGGAATGGTTGGTCTAATCGACGATATCAACCATATTACAACTCAATATGCGAAGCAAAAAGATGACTTAATCTATGTTATTGGTAAAGCTGAAGCAGAATTCGCAGGTACTGAGCTTCAAAAAGTACTAGAAAACGGTACGGTATTCGGCCAGTCACCTAAATTAGATTTAGCGGTTGAAAAAACACGTCAAGATCAGCTTCTTCAAGCAATTCGTGAAGGTGCAGTTCAATCTGCTCACGATATTGCAGAAGGAGGATTCGCGGTAGCCCTAGCTGAAAAAGTGATGAACGGCAGCGGGTTAGGCGTAAACGTAACGGTAGACGGTGAAGCAACAGCAGAGCTATTCAGTGAAACACAATCACGCTTTGTCGTAACGGTTTCACCAGAGAATAAAGAAAAATTCGAAATGCTTGTACAAGATGCAACATTAGTAGGACGCGTAACAGAAGACGCAACATTAACTGTTAAACATCAAGAAAATGTTCTTGTTCAATTATCAGTTGAAGAATTAACTACTGCTTGGAAAGGAGCGCTTCCATGCTTGCTGAAATCAAAGGCTTAAACGAAGAATGTGGCGTATTCGGTGTATGGGGACATGAAAATGCAAGCCAGATTGCTTATTACGGTTTGCATAGCTTGCAACACCGCGGACAAGAAGGAGCTGGTATTGCTGTAACAGACGGAGAAAAAGTGACAGTGATGAAAGGCGTCGGTCTTGTTAACGAAGTATTTGGCCACGGAGAGTTAGAGCAACTAAACGGTAAAGCAGCAATTGGACACGTTCGTTATGCAACAGCTGGAGGCGGAGGGTTTGAAAATGTTCAACCCCTTCACTTCCGCTCTCATAGCGGAAGCCTTGCGTTAGCTCATAATGGAAACTTGGTTAATGCAAATGCATTAAAGCATCAGCTGGAAAACCAAGGGAGTATTTTCCAATCAACATCTGATACAGAAGTACTTGCTCATTTAATTAAACGAAGCGGCTATGAAGATATGAAAGATAAAGTGAAAAATGCTTTATCCATGGTTAAAGGCGCATACGCATTCGTTATTTTAACGGAAGATACGATGATGGTTGCACTTGACCCTCACGGACTGCGTCCATTATCAATTGGACGATTAGGTGATGCCTATGTAGTAGCTTCTGAAACATGTGCGTTTGATATTGTTGGAGCGGTTCATGAGCGTGATGTAGAGCCTGGTGAGTTACTTATTATTAATGATGAAGGTATTCAATCAGAGCGATTCACACTAAACGTAAACCGTGCTATTTGCAGTATGGAATATATTTATTTCTCAAGACCAGATAGTAATATTGATGGAATCAATGTTCACTCTGCTCGTAAAAACCTTGGGAAACAACTTGCAGTTGAGTCACCGATTGAAGCAGACGTTGTAACAGGCGTTCCGGATTCAAGTATTTCAGCAGCGATTGGTTTTGCAGAACAGTCAGGGATTCCATACGAATTAGGTTTAATTAAGAATCGATACGTAGGCCGTACATTCATTCAGCCTTCACAAGAATTGCGTGAACAAGGTGTAAAAATGAAGCTGTCTCCTGTACGTAAAATTGTAGAGGGTAAACGTGTTGTCATGGTAGATGATTCTATCGTTCGCGGCACAACAAGCCGCCGCATTGTTCGTATGCTTCGAGAAGCAGGAGCAACTGAAGTACATGTACGCATCAGTTCACCTCCTATTAAAAATCCATGTTTTTATGGAATTGACACGTCGTCATCCTCTGAGCTAATTGCTGCTACGCGCTCTGTTGAAGAAATTCGTGAATTGATTGAAGCTGATTCACTTGTTTTCTTAAGCAACGAAGGTTTAGTAGACGCAATCGGCAGACAGTATGAAGGCAACGGCGGACAGTGTATGGCATGTTTTACTGGAAAGTATCCAACTGAAATTTATCCAGATACTGTACACCCTCATGAAAAGGTAACTTGTTAGTTTTAACGTAAAAAAGGAGTGACAACATGTCATATTCATATAAACAAGCTGGAGTTGACTTAGAAGCAGGATATGAAGCTGTTTCACGTATTAAAAAGCACGTAGAACGAACTGCTCGTGCAGGTATTATGGGAACAGTCGGCGGCTTTGGCGGAATGTTCGATTTATCTACATTGAATTTAAAAGAGCCTGTTCTTGTTTCTGGTACAGATGGAGTAGGAACAAAATTGAAACTTGCTTTTCAAATGGATAAGCATGACACAATCGGTGTGGATGCAGTGGCCATGTGTGTAAACGACGTTTTAGCACAAGGAGCAGAGCCTCTCTACTTCTTAGATTATATTGCTTGCGGGAAAGCAGTTCCTGAAAAAATTGAATCGATTGTAAAAGGAATTGCAGACGGCTGTGAACAGTCCAACTGTGCGTTAATTGGCGGAGAAACAGCTGAAATGCCAGGTTTATACGAAGAAGATGAATATGATCTTGCAGGGTTTACAGTAGGAGCGGTAGAAAAGTCAGAAATTATTACTGGAGATGAGATTAAAGCTGGACAGCTGTTGATCGGTATTTCATCTAGCGGTATTCACAGCAACGGCTACTCTCTTGTACGTAAAATTGTTGATGATCAAGGATTAAATCTTCACGAAACTTACGCTGGTTTTAATGAAAAGCTTGGAGTTGAGTTATTAACACCAACAAAAATATACGTGAAGCCGGTTTTAAAAGCATTACATGCAGCTAAGATTGCAGGTATGGCTCATATTACTGGAGGCGGATTTGTTGAAAATATCCCTCGTATGCTTCCTGAAGGTTTAGGTGTAGAAATCGATTACGGTTCTTGGCCAATTCCATACGTGTTTGATTTCCTTGAAGAGCAAGGCAAGCTAGACCGTAAAGAAATGTTCGAAGTATTCAATATGGGAATCGGATTTGTTTTAGCTGTTGAACCTGAAGATATGAATAAAGTCATTGAAGCAATTGAAAACGAAGGCGAAAAAGCATTTGTTATCGGACGTGTCAAAGAAGGAACAGGTGTTGAATTTGCTGGAGGGACGTTTGCATGATAAATATTGCAGTGTTTGCTTCTGGAAACGGCAGTAATTTTCAATCCATCTACGAAGCAACTCAGTCAGGTCGATTAAAAGCAAATATCGCGCTTGTTGTTTGCAATAAACCCGATGCATACGTAATTGAACGAGCAAAAGCATGTGGAATACCATGCTTTGTTTGTTCGCCTAAAAACTATGAAAATAAAGAAGCGTATGAAGCAGCAATTCTTGCAGAGCTTACATCAGCTAAAGTAGAATTTCTTGTTTTAGCAGGATATATGCGATTAGTTGGTTCGACGTTGCTTAAGCCATACAAAAATCGTATTGTTAATATTCACCCTTCGCTGTTACCTGCATTTCCTGGGATTGATGCTATTGGTCAAGCTTTTGATGCAGGAGTAAAAGTGATTGGAATTACCGTGCATTTTGTAGATGAAGGCATGGATACAGGACCAATTATTGACCAGCAGGCTATTCGCATTGAAAAAGGCGATACAAGAGAAACAGTTGAGACCCGTATTCATGAAATTGAACATCAATTTTATCCCGCGGTACTGAATGAATTATTTGAACAAGCCGCAGTTAAATAAATAGGATGTAACCTTGTCAAAAAAGTTTTAATCCTTTACTATGGTAGAGTAGTAGTGGAAGAAAGATTTTAAATGAGAGATCGGATCAGGAGGAGTTTACAAAATGACAGCAAAACGCGCGCTTATTAGCGTATCTGATAAAGAAGGTATTGTTTCATTTGCACAAGAATTAAAGGACTTAGGAGTAGAAATTATTTCAACTGGCGGTACAAAGCGTACCCTAGAAGAAAACGGCATTGACGTTATCGGAATTTCTGAAGTAACTGGTTTCCCAGAAATTTTAGACGGCCGTTTAAAAACATTGCATCCTAACGTTCACGGTGCTTTATTAGCGTTACGCGATAATGAAGAGCATCAAGCTCAAATGAAAGAGCATAATATCTCGCCAATCGACTTTGTAGTTGTAAACTTATACCCATTTAAAAAGACAATTGAAAAAGAGGATGTAACGCTTGCTGAAGCGATTGAGAATATTGACATCGGTGGACCTACAATGCTTCGTTCAGCTGCGAAAAACTATCGTTCTGTCTCAGTTGTAGTAGATCCAAGCGATTACGCAACCGTAGTAGAAGAGTTAAAAGCAGATGGCAATGTTTCATTTGAAACCAACCAACGATTAGCAGCAAAAGTATTCCGTCATACGGCAGCTTATGATGCATTAATCGCTGAATACTTAACAAATATTACAGGTGAAACAACTCCTGAGAAATTAACAGTAACGTATGAGCGTGTTCAAGGCTTACGATACGGAGAAAACCCTCACCAACAAGCTTCTTTCTATAAAAAGCCGTTAACACAAAAAGGTTCTATTGCAACAGCTACGCAGCTGCATGGAAAAGAGTTATCATACAATAATATCAACGATGCAAACGCAGCTCTTCAAATCGTAAAAGAATTCAAAGAGCCGGCTATCGTAGCGATCAAACATATGAACCCTTGCGGTGTAGGTGTGGGTGAAACAATTGCTCAAGCTTATCAAAAAGCATACGAAGCGGATCCTACATCTATCTTTGGCGGCATCGTAGCAGCTAACCGTCCTATCGACCGTGAAACGGCTATTCAGTTAAAAGAAATTTTCTTAGAAATTATCATTGCTCCTGCGTTCGATCAAGAAGCATTAGATGTATTAACAGCTAAGAAAAACCTTCGTTTACTAACGATAGAGCTTGATGAAAAAGCAGAAAAAGAAGCTTTCTTAACGTCTGTAAAAGGCGGCGTGCTTGTTCAGGATGAAGACGTATTTGGATTTGATGATGCAACGATTACTGTTCCAACGAAACGCGAGCCAACAGAAAAAGAGTGGGCAGATTTAAAATTAGCATGGAAAGTTGTTAAAAATGTTAAGTCTAATGCTATTGTACTTGCAAAAGATGACATGACAATTGGCGTAGGTGCTGGTCAAATGAATCGCGTGGGCGCTGCAAAAATTGCAATTGAACAAGCTGGTGAAAAAGCACAAGGTTCAGCTTTAGGTTCAGATGCTTTCTTCCCAATGGGCGATACAGTAGAAGCAGCAGCTAAAGCAGGAATCACAGCTATTATTCAGCCAGGCGGATCAATTCGTGATGAAGAGTCAATTGCAAAAGCAGATGAATACGGCATTGCAATGGTATTTACAGGCGTAAGACATTTTAAACATTAATGAGGTGAAGAACGTGAATGTTTTAGTTATTGGAAAAGGCGGAAGAGAGCATACAATTGCATGGAAAGCTTCAAAAAGTCCACTTGTTAAAGAAGTGTTTGTAGCACCAGGAAACCCAGGCATGAGAGATGTGGCAACGATTGTACCAATCGATGAAAGCAGCCAAGAAGAGCTTGTGCAGTTTGCAAAAGAAAATAAGATTGGATTAACAATTGTTGGACCAGAAAATCCGCTAATTGAAGGCATTGTTGATCGATTCGAACAAGAAGGTCTTCCGGTCTTTGGACCGCGCAAACAAGCAGCGATGATTGAAGGAAGCAAAAGCTTTGCAAAAGAGCTCATGAAAAAGTATGATATTCCAACCGCAGCGTATGAAACATTTACGTCTTACGAGGAAGCAAAAGCATATGTGGAAAAGCAAGGCGCTCCAATTGTTATTAAAGCAGACGGCTTAGCAGCTGGTAAAGGTGTAACTGTTGCTTTAACAGTAGAAGAAGCCGTAGATACATTACGTGATTTTCTAGTTGACCAAAAATTTAAAGAAGCAAGTGCAAAAGTAGTTGTAGAAGAATTTTTGGATGGTGAAGAATTTTCATTAATGGCATTTGTACGCGGTACAAACGTATATCCAATGGTAATTGCACAAGATCATAAGCGTGCTTTTGACGGCGATCAAGGTCCGAACACAGGAGGTATGGGAGCTTACTCTCCTGTTCCGCAAATCAGTGATGCAGAAGTACAAGAGGCTGTAGAAAACATCTTACTTCCAATGGCTAAAGGATTAGCTGAAGAAGGCTGTGAGTATACGGGAATTCTATATGCTGGTCTGATTCAAACACAAAAAGGACCAAAAGTGATTGAATTTAATGCGCGTTTTGGAGATCCTGAAACACAGGTTGTACTGCCGCGTATGAAAAGCGATTTAGTCGATGTGCTTCTTCGCATTTTGAAAGAAGAAAAAGTAGAAATTGAATGGGATGACGAAGCGGCTATCGGAATCGTATTAGCAGCAGCAGGCTACCCAGAAGATTATCAAAAGGGTGCGCCAATTAACGGGTTGGATGCGATTAGTGAAGACGCGCTTGTTTTCCACGCTGGTACAGCTTTAGAAAACGACACATACGTTTCAAACGGCGGCCGCGTTCTATTAGTAGGTGCCAAAGGAGCAACCCTTCAAGAAGCGCAGCAAGAAGTATACAAACAAATGGCTCATATCGATGTAGAAAAAGGCTTTTTCTATCGCAAAGACATCGGCCATCGTGCATTAGCAAAAGCAGCTTTAAAATAAAAAAGGAGAGCTCCGGCTCTCCTTTTTACCTTATGAAGGATTATACGTTTCTTCGTTTCCGTTTGGATGGTGTTCATGTTCATCATGTTTTTGACATGAATCATATGCGTACGTAAGGGGACAAAAACGCGTGATGCCTTCTGCAACTTTTAAAGCGCCCATTAACCCTAAGAAGATGTATGAATCTTTGTACGGTCTGCGAGATAAACGAGATGTTGTCCAAGAAAGAAGGGTAAAGCCCAGCGTAAGTCGAATTAATGCGTTAACAATGCCGATATTTGGTTTCATGTTTTATCACCTTTATTCATAAAATTAATAACAGTTTCTGAATGCGTTTACATCACGGATGTGTTACGATAAAAATACATAGTAAATTAGGGGGAATTTAGCATGCCGGAACAGAGATACCGCTGGAAAAGCAAACATATTAGACAGCAGCTTTTAGTATTAAACGGTCAAAAAGCACCAACTATTGTCTTAAAAGATGCAACATATTTGAACGCTCGAATGAAGCAGTGGAAAAAAGCACATATTTGGGTTTACCAAGATCGTATTGTATACGTTGGCTCAGAGATGCCTAAGCACACAGACGCTTCTACAGAGATTATAGACTGCAGTGAGAAATATGTGGTTCCTGGGTATATTGAGCCGCATGTTCACCCGTTTCAGTTATATAATCCCCAGACTTTTTCCCAATATGCAGCCAAGCACGGAACAACCACTTTATTTAATGATAATTTAATTCTCGCTTTACAGCTTGAACTAAAAACGGCATTTTCATTGATTGAAGAAATGAAAACGTTACCACAGTCACTGTATTGGTGGTGCAGATTTGATTCGCAGACAGAAATTGATGAAGAGGCTGATATCTTCTCACATACAAACATTACTTCTTGGCTACAAAATGAAGCTGTCTTACAAGGAGGCGAACTGACAAGTTGGCCGAAGCTTTTAGACGGAGATGATTTAATGCTTCACTGGGTTCAAGAGACAAAGCGGATGAGGAAGCATATTGAAGGACATTTCCCGGGGGCGTCAGCATTTACCTTAGCAAAAATGAAATTGCTCGGGGCAGACAGCGATCATGAGTCTATGACAGGGGAAGATGTTGTTGCACGGTTAACGCAAGGCTATGACGTCGCTTTGCGCCACTCCTCGATTCGTCCGGATTTACCAAAGTTGCTGCAGGAGTTAAAAGAGCTGAGAGTAGATTATTTTGACCACATTACGATGAATACAGACGGCTCTCCGCCTTCTTTTTACCAAAACGGCGTGTCAGATATGTTAATTACATTAGCTATTTCAGAAGGAGTTCCCGTGTTAGATGCTTATAATATGGTGTCTGTAAATATTGCTCGCTATTATAACATGGAACATTTGCATGGCCATGTAGCAACAGGCTGTGTGGCTAATATTAATATTTTAGAAGATCCTATGCGGCCTACTCCGGTATCTGTGCTAGCAAAAGGAAAGTGGATGAAAAAAGAAGGCAAAGAGCAAGCATTAGCCTCGGTAGAATTTCCTTGGGAAAAGTTTGGTTTTTCACCGTTAAAGTTAGACTTTGATTTAACGATGGACGATTTTCAATTTTCAATGCCAGTAGGCGTAAAAATGAAAAATGCTGTTATTATGGAGCCGTATTCCATTCACTTAAATGTGAGCGGAGATGTATTAGCCTCTGATCATGATGAAAGCTTTTTAGTGCTGGTGGACCGAGAAGGCAAGTGGCGCATCAATACGCTGTTAAAAGGATTTGCGACAAATGTATCGGGAATGGCGAGTTCATTTTCAAATACAGGTGATTTTATTTTAATTGGAAAATCGAAAAAAGATATGATGTGTGCATTTAAACGTATGAAAGAAATTGGCGGCGGTATTGTCATTACAGAAGGAGAGAAGGTAGTATATGAATTGGATCTTCCGTTAAAAGGAGTCATGTCGAATCTGCCGATGGAAGAGTTAAGTAAACGAGAGGTGGAACTCAAGAAAGTGCTGGGTGACCGAGGATACAAACACGATGATCCTGTCTATTCACTGCTGTTCTTTTCATCTACACATTTGCCTTATATTCGTATCACGCCAGTAGGAATTTATGACGTTATGAATAAAAAAGTACTTTTTCCGTCTATAATGCGTTAAAATATAAAAGTATCAAAGGAATTTGAAATTTGTATGAAATTGGCTGTCTTCATACAGAATGAATGTATGTGCAAATAAATATAGAAACTGTATTTTATAGATAGAAACAACCAGTAAAGAAAGCCAATGATAAAGGAGTTCGATACGATGCAAATCAACAAACTACGAGGAAAAGAATTAGATCAGCTATTTCAAGCGATTTTATCATTAGAAAACATTGAAGAATGCTATCAATTTTTTGATGACCTATGTACAGTTAATGAAATTCAATCATTAGCACAGCGCTTAGAAGTAGCAAGAATGCTAAGAGAAGGCAACACGTACCATAAAATTGAGACGGAAACTGGAGCAAGCACAGCGACTATTTCCCGTGTTAAACGCTGCTTGAATTATGGAAGCGATGCGTATCAAATGGTGTTAGAACGCCTTCAAGAAGATTCAAATCAAAAGTAAAGCGTATGGCTGAAGCAGCCATACGCTTATTTTTTTAATTAAAATTGAGTTGCTTCTTCAATGATATTTTTAAGGTCGCTAATTGCTACACGTTTTTGTTCCATTGTGTCGCGGTTACGAATTGTTACTTGATTGTCTTCTAATGAATCGAAGTCGAATGTAATACAGAAAGGCGTACCGATTTCATCATGGCGACGGTAACGTTTACCGATTGAACCAGCATCATCGTAGTCAATCATAAAGTGTTTTGCTAAATCTTCAAAGACAGCGCGCGCTTCGTTAGAAAGCTTTTTAGAAAGTGGCAATACAGCAGCTTTAAATGGTGCTAAAGCAGGGTGAAGCTGCATTACTGTACGAGATGAGCCGTCTTCTAACGTTTCTTCTTCATATGCATCAATCATATAAGCCAATGTTACACGGTCAGCACCTAAAGAAGGCTCGATGCAGTAAGGTACATAGCGTTCGTTTGTTTCTTGATCAACGTATTGGAAGTCTTCTCCAGAGTGTTCCATATGCTGCTTTAAGTCATAGTCTGTACGAGAAGCTACGCCCCATAGTTCGCCCCAGCCGAATGGGAATTTGTATTCAAAGTCTGTTGTTGCATTACTGTAGTGAGAAAGTTCATCATCATCATGGTCGCGAAGACGAACGTTTTCTTCTTTCATGCCAAGAGAAAGAAGCCATTTGTTACATGTTTCTTTCCAGTAGTTAAACCATTCTAATTCAGTGCCTGGTTTACAGAAGAATTCAAGCTCCATTTGTTCAAATTCACGTGTACGGAATGTGAAGTTACCAGGTGTAATTTCGTTACGGAAGCTTTTACCCACTTGGCCGATACCGAATGGAAGCTTTTTACGCATTGAGCGCTGAACGTTTTTAAAGTTTACGAAAATACCTTGAGCTGTTTCAGGACGAAGGTAAATTTCATTTGTTGATGTTTCAGTTACACCTTGGTGCGTTTTGAACATTAAGTTAAATTGACGAATTTCAGTGAAGTTAGCTGAACCACACTCAGGACATGTAATTTCATGTTCTTTAATTAAGTCAGCCATTGCATCAAATGAAAGGCCGTCTACGATCATTTCAATGCCTTTTTCTTGAAGCTTTTCTTCAATTAATTTATCAGCACGGTGACGAGCTTTACAATCCTTACAGTCGATCATTGGGTCATTAAAGTTTCCTAAGTGACCAGAAGCTTCCCATGTTTTTGGATTCATTAAAATCGCAGCGTCTAAACCAACGTTGTATGGAGATTCTTGAATGAATTTTTTCCACCATGCTTTTTTAATATTGTTTTTTAATTCTACGCCAAGCGGGCCGTAATCCCATGTATTTGCAAGACCGCCGTAAATTTCAGAACCTTGAAATACAAAGCCGCGATGTTTGGCGTGAGATACGATTTGATCCATTGTTTTTGACATTCTAATTCCTCCTGTAAATGGTAGTAATTCAAGCGAAACAAAAAGAGCGGGTACAAAAAAACTCTCGTCCCTGGGCATATCAACAATATGCCCAGGGACGAGAGTTTTTCCCGCGGTTCCACCCTGGTTGATACAAAATGTATCCACCTTCGTCTGTATATACTCCAGATTGCCTTTTCCTTAAACCATTCTCTAGGCTCCCACCGTCCCTAGTTCGCTTTGTGAAGAGGATTTAAGTACTATTGATCCTTCAGCGTATATCATATGAATTTTAGTAGCTATATATTAGCATATCCTATGCAGAGAAACAATAACCTTGTGCAAAATGGGCTTTTTTTGTGATGTTTTCTTCCGGATTTGAGGGTGAAACCATATCTTTTGTACATATTTTTTGAAAACAAAAAACGTGATGAAAAGTTCGGTTTTCCTTTCATTTCACCCTCTTAGTTTTGTTATAATGAACAAATGGACGAGCGCGAACTTTTAAGTGTAAAGAAATGGAGGAACCTATATGTATGATATTAAAGAGTGGAGACATGTCTTTAAATTAGATCCTAATAAAGAGATTTCAGATGCAGATTTGGAGAAAATTTGCGAATCCGGCACGGATGCGGTTCTTGTCGGAGGATCTGATGGAGTGACTCTAGACAATGTACTGCAGCTGTTAATGCGTATTCGCCGCTACACGGTGCCGTGTGCGCTTGAAGTATCAACAATTGACTCTGTAACGCCTGGGTTTGATTCTTATTTTATTCCGACCGTTTTAAACAGCAAGGATCCAAAGTGGATTGTTGATTTACATCACGCGGCGATGAAGGAATACGGAGAGATCATGGACTGGGATGAAATTTTTGTAGAAGGATACTGCGTACTTAACCCCGAAGCAAAAGTAGCTGAGCTAACGGAAGCGAAAACCGATTTGGATGCAGAAGATGTTGTAGCGTATGCTCGCATGGCTGAACGCATGTTTCATTTGCCCGTTTTCTATCTAGAATACAGCGGAACATATGGAGACCCTGCATTAGTGGCAGAAGTGAAAAATTCGCTAAATGAGACGAAGTTATTTTACGGCGGCGGTATTGAGACAAAAGAGCAAGCAAGTGAGATGGGAGAGCTAGCTGATACAGTTATTGTAGGAAATGTTATTTATACAAATTTATCGGAAGCATTAAAAACGGTAAAAGCGGTAAAAAAGAATATTGCACAGTGAAAAATAAATAAAGTAGAATAGAGAATATATGTTCGATATAGGCGGTGAAAACGTGAATTTTTTAAGTGAAAAATTATTAACAGGATTAAACCCTCAGCAGCAAGAGGCAGTTAAAACAACAGACGGACCATTATTACTTATGGCCGGTGCAGGAAGTGGGAAAACACGCGTATTAACGCATCGAATTGCGTTTTTAATGGCGGAAAAAGAAGTTGCACCTTGGAATATTTTAGCTATTACCTTCACAAACAAAGCAGCTCGTGAAATGAGAGAGCGTGTGGCAAGTATCGTTGGCGGAGTGGCAGAAGATATCTGGATTTCAACGTTCCACTCGATGTGCGTACGTATTTTACGAAGAGATATTGATCGTATTGGCTTTAATCGCAACTTTACGATTTTAGATTCAACGGATCAGCTGTCCGTTATTAAAAACATTTTAAAAGATCAAAACATCGACCCAAAAAAATTCGATCCGCGCTCGCTATTAGGAAGCATTAGTTCAGCTAAAAATGAACTGAAAGTAGCGGAAGAATTTGATAAAACAGCAGCAGGACCATATGAAGAAGTTGTAAGTAAAGTCTATAAAGAGTATGAAAAGCGTTTAAAGAAAAACCAAGCGCTCGATTTTGATGATTTGATTATGACAACGATTCAGTTATTTAAACGAGTTCCTGAAGTGTTAACGTACTATCAGCGCAAGTTTCAATATATTCATGTGGACGAGTATCAAGATACAAACCATGCACAATATATGCTGGTTCGCTTGCTAGCCGCACGATTTGAAAATGTATGCGTAGTAGGGGATTCAGATCAGTCTATTTACCGCTGGCGCGGGGCTGATATTACAAATATCTTGTCATTTGAAAAAGATTACCCAAAAGCCAAAACCATTTTGCTTGAACAAAATTATCGTTCAACGAAAACGATTTTGGCTGCGGCAAACGGCGTCATTGCAAACAATATGAATCGTAAAGTGAAAAACTTATGGACGGAAAACGATGAAGGCCAGAAGATTTATCATTACCAAGCAATGAGTGAGCATGATGAGGCACAGTTTGTAGCACGTAAAATCAAAGAAGCAGTAGACAGCGGCAAACGTAAATATAGCGATTTTGCCATTTTGTATCGTACAAATGCACAGTCGCGTGTAATGGAGGAAGTACTGCTAAAATCTAATATTAACTATACAATTGTCGGCGGGATTAAGTTCTACGACCGCAAAGAGATTAAAGATTTGCTTGCGTACTTGCGCTTAATTGCCAACCAAGATGATGACATTAGCTTAGCTCGTATTGTGAACGTTCCAAAACGCGGAGTTGGAGCTACTTCAGTCGATAAAGTAGCCAATTACGGAAACGTTCATGACATTTCTATTTTCAAAGCGCTTGATGAAGTAGAATTGATGGGGTTAACGGGTAAAGCAACAAAGGCACTTCGTGATTTCCAATCCATGATTTCAAACTTAGCTCAAATGCAAGACTATATGTCTGTAACAGAGCTTGTGGAACAAGTATTAGAAAGAACAGGGTACCGTGAAGCGCTTAAAGTAGAAAAAACAATTGAAGCACAAAGTCGCTTAGAGAATATTGATGAGTTTTTATCTGTTACAAAAACGTTTGAAGAAGCAAGCGAAGATAAGAGCTTAGTAGCATTTTTAACCGATTTAGCGCTTGTTGCTGATATCGATAAGCTTGACGACGAGGAAGAAGAAGAGAACGAACAAGTGATTCTGATGACGCTTCACTCAGCAAAAGGTCTAGAGTTCCCGGTTGTTTTCCTAATGGGTATGGAAGAAGGCGTATTCCCTCATAGCCGATCGTTATTCGAAGATAATGAAATGGAAGAAGAACGACGCTTAGCCTACGTAGGGATTACACGTGCTGAACAAGAATTGTATTTATTAAATGCTCAAATGCGTACACTATTTGGTAAAACAAACGTCAATCCAAAATCGCGCTTCATTGGAGAAATCCCAAGCGAGCTTGTGGAATCTTTAAATGAAACGATGCGCAAGCCTGCTGCTGGTCGTTCAGGGGCTTCAGCTTCGCCGTTTGCAGCGCGCCGACAAGCGGCCGTGGCAAAAACGAAGCTTGTATCAACGGGCAGTGAATCGATTGGATGGAGCGTTGGAGATAAGGCCGAGCATAAAAAATGGGGAATTGGTACAGTTGTGAGTGTAAAAGGAGAAGGAGACTCAAAAGAATTAGACATTGCTTTTCCTAGTCCTACAGGTGTAAAAAGACTGCTTGCTAAATTTGCCCCGGTTACGAAAGTGTAATCGTGAAAAGGAGCTAGAATATGGAGTTTGAGACAGCAAAATCACGCGTTCAAGAATTACGTGACTTATTAAATCAATATGGTTATGAATATTATGTGTTAGATCAGCCATCTGTTCCAGATGCAGAATACGATAAATTAATGAATGAGTTAATTGAAATAGAAGAATCGTTTCCAGAATTAAAAACAGCTGACTCACCTACTCAGCGCATCGGCGGCCAAGTGCTCGATGCGTTTGAGAAGGTTCAGCATCAAACGTCTATGCTAAGTTTAGGAAATGCATTTAATGAAGAAGACCTTCGAGATTTTGATCGCCGAGTGCGCCAAGCCGTTGAAGACGAGTTTTCTTATGTATGCGAACTTAAAATTGACGGCCTTGCTGTATCTCTTCGCTATGAAGATGGATACTTAGTGCTGGGTGCTACGCGCGGAGATGGTACGACTGGTGAAAATATTACTGAAAACTTAAAAACAATTCGCTCGATTCCACTGCGAATTAAAGAACCGTTATCAATGGAAGTTCGCGGAGAAGCATTTATGCCGAGGAAATCATTCGAAGCACTTAATGAAGCAAAAATGGAAAGAGATGAAGTTCCGTTTGCTAACCCCCGTAACGCAGCTGCTGGCTCACTGCGTCAGCTAGATCCTAAAATTGCGGCAAAACGTAATTTAGATATCTTTGTCTATGCCATGACTGATACAGGAGAATTAGAAATCGACTCTCACAGCGAAAGTTTGAATTTACTCGATGATCTTGGCTTTAAAACAAATAAGGAAAGACAGACGTGTGAAACCATTGATGATGTGATTGCTTATATCGAAAGCTGGCAAACGAAACGTCCAGAACTATCTTATGATATTGATGGCATTGTTGTAAAAGTAGATTCATTTGATCAGCAGGCTGAGCTTGGAACAACGGCCAAGAGTCCACGCTGGGCTATTGCTTATAAGTTTCCTGCTGAAGAAGTTGTAACCAAGCTTGTAAATATTGAGCTGACGGTAGGCCGGACAGGTGTCATTACGCCAACAGCTATTTTGGAGCCGGTTCAAGTAGCAGGTACGACGGTACAGCGTGCGTCTCTTCATAATGAAGATTTGATTCGTGAAAAGGACATTCGCATCGGCGATTATGTCGTGGTGAAAAAAGCAGGAGATATTATTCCTGAAGTAGTGAATGTGATTGAAGAGAAGCGAACGGGAGAAGAGCAAGAGTTTACGATGCCCACTCACTGCCCTGAATGTGAAAGTGAACTGGTGCGTTTAGAAGGAGAAGTTGCGCTTCGCTGCATTAATCCAAGCTGTCCTGCTCAAATTCGTGAAGGACTTATTCATTTCGTGTCCCGCAATGCGATGAACATTGATGGACTTGGTGAAAAAGTTATATCACAATTATTTCGTGAACAGTTAATTAAAGATGTAGCGGATATTTATACGCTGACAAAACAGCAGTTAATCGAGCTTGAGCGCATGGGTGAGAAATCTGCGGATAATTTGATTGCGGCCATCGAAGCTTCTAAAGAAAATTCGCTTGAGCGTTTGCTTTTTGGTTTGGGCATTCGCCACGTTGGAGCAAAAGCTGCAAAGACGTTAGCTCAGCACTTTGAAACCATAGACAAGTTAACAAAAGCAACGTATGATGAATTAGTGGCAATTAATGAAATTGGTGCCAAAATGGCTGATGCTATTGTCGCTTACTTTACACAAGAAGAGGTTCAAGAACTTATACATGAATTAAAAGAGTATGGAGTAAACCTTACATACAAAGGACCCAAGCTTGTAAGTGTAGAAAATGTAGATTCTGTTTTTGCTGGTAAAACCGTTGTATTAACAGGTAAGCTTGAACAGCTATCTCGCAATGAGGCAAAAGCACAAATTGAAGCACTTGGCGGTAAAGTCACAGGAAGCGTAAGTAAAAAGACAGACCTTGTTGTGGCAGGGGAAGAGGCTGGTTCCAAACTGACAAAAGCTAACGAGCTTGAAATTGAAGTATGGGATGAAGCAAGGCTACTTACGGAATTAAATAAATAAGAGGTGTGTGTAGTTGAAAAAGATATTGTTACTTTCTCTTGCGGTCATGCTTGTAACTTCAGCGTGTGCACCGAACCTTTCGGACGATAAAGAGACTGTTCAACAAACCAACAACAAGAAAGAAAAAGCAGTTATTCCGAAGTATAGTATTTCAGACGATTATTACCGAACAATTCTTCCATTTAAAGCGGGAGTGGCAAGAGGCTTAGTAGCAGCAAACTTAAATAACCGCTTGGATGCGCAAGAATTTGAAACAGGCTTAATGCGCTTATCGACAGATAGCTATTCTCCGAAAAAATATGTGTATCAAGAAGGCCAGTACCTTGATAAAGATACTATTCGCTCATGGTTAAGCCGTAAGCTGAGTGATAAACAGTTTAAAAATATTCAAAGCAAAACAAAAGATGATACGGCGAAAAAGAAGCTTAAAAACAATGGGTTAAACCCAATTGATACAGAAAAAGGCGATTTGAAAACGCGCAACGAAGCGAGTCCAATGTACTTAGCGAACATTACTGAACAAGACTACCTTATTCAAGACGGAGACGACAAGGTAAAACTTGGAGGCGTCACAATTGGCTTAGCGATGAATTCTGTTCATTATTATACAGAGGAAAATGGTTATGCACGTGAAGTGAAGCTTACAAATAAAGAGATTGAAGCGCAAGGAAAGCAAATGGCAGATGAAATTGTTAAGCGTATGCGCAACATCAAAGGCTTAGAAAATGTTCCAGTTCGAGTAGCATTATTCAAACAAAGTGCTAAGTCCTCTTTAACACCGGGTAACTTTATAGCTGTCGGAAATGCAGGTTCAAATGATACGGCCGTTGGCAGCTGGGATAATTTAGATGAGAAATATTATTTATTCCCATCATCAGATGCAACAAAAGACCATCGAGACGATGCGATGAAATTTGATGAGTTTAAAGCGCAAATCGAAGACTACTTCCCGAACTTTACAAGCGTAGTAGGGAAAGGGTATTACAAAGATGGACAGCTTCAAAAAATGACGATTGATATTCCCGTACAATTTTATGGAAAAGGTGAAATTGTAGGATTTACTCAGTACGTTGCTGGTTTAATGCTTGATCATTTCCCTTCATATATGGAAACGAGTATCTCTATTAACTCAGTAAGCGGACCGGAAGCTCTCATTGTTAGAAAAGCAGATGAAGACAAGCCGTTCGTTCATATTTACGAAGAGTAAGCAAAAAAAGACACTGCTCAAGCAGTGTCTTTTTTTAATTCTATGAAATTGCCTCCTATGAAGAAATGGCGTGAGAATTTTGTCTCGTAAACTTAGCAAGATAATAAGCAGCAAATGCAAATGCATCTTGTTCGGTTGTCCGCTCTTCATACGGGCGTTTTTTATCCAGCTCAAATTCTTTCTGATAATAAGGGATGTGATCTTGAATATAGTGACGCAGCTCGTGAAAGATGGTTTCAACAAGCGGAAGGTAGTCATCAAATTTAAAAATAAATATAATGCCGACTTCTCGCCAGTAAACACCTGAGGCAAACTGCAGGTATTCTGCTTCTTCTTCTCCAAGAGCGGAGACAATTTTATTGGCTTCACATGAATCACAAAAAATGATAGGAATATGAAAGGCTTTATTTAAACAAGCAAAAACATCTTTTTGCAAGGTGGATAAATCCCACTTGAATTCTTCATCTAATACAAACCATCTTCCGCTTTGCTGATACACAGGGCGCTGGTGGATGACTGACTGTATAAGTATTTTATTCAATTTTTATAGCACCTCTTTTACGGTAAAGTAGTTATTCGTTTTCTTTACTTTCCCAAAGACTAGTGAAATTAAAACATGGTGGTGTGTTCTTCTAAAGCATGTTTCTCTTTCTATCTATCTTTTCTACAAAGAAGGTTATTTTATACCTATGCAAGAGAGAAATATTTTATGACGAAGGAAAAGTATGGAATGTTGTTTGAATGAAATAGATTTGGTATAAAATAGAAGTGATAAATGTAAGCCCTGTCTTGTCTGGCGGGGTTTTTAATATTTTAGGAACTAGTCTCAGAAATGTTGCCTGTTGCTAGTGAAGTTTGGTATTATCAGTATATTGTAGTGGGACGAATATTCGGAGGTGAAGGAACATGTCAAGAATTTCTGTTGATCAAGTAAAACACGTTGCAAACTTAGCGAGACTTGCGGTGACGGATGACGAAGCAGAACTATTTACAAAACAATTAGATGCTATTATTACATATGCAGAACAATTAGATGAGCTAGATACTACAAATGTAAAACCAACTTCTCACGTATTGGATATGAAAAACGTGATGCGTGAAGATAAGCCAGCTAAAGGCTTACCAATTGAAGACGTAGTAAAAAACGCGCCAGACCACAAGGATGGCTACATTCGAGTACCAACTATTTTAGAATAAGGAAGGAGGCTTTACGATGTCTTTATTCGATCGTAAACTTTCAGAACTACATAGCCTTTTACACAAGAAAGAAGTACGTGTACAAGATTTAGTAGACGAATCATACAAACGTATTAATGAAGTAGATGATAAAGTAGGTGCGTTCTTAGCGCTTAATGAAGACAATGCTCGTGCTTATGCAAAAGAGCTAGATGAAGCATTACAAACAAAAGATGAATTTGGCCTATTATTTGGTATGCCAATCGGTGTAAAAGATAATATTGTCACAAAAGATTTACGTACAACTTGCTCTAGTAAAATTCTAGCAAACTTTGATCCGATTTATGATGCAACAGTTGTTCAAAAACTGCAGGCAGCTGAAGCGGTAACAATCGGTAAATTAAATATGGATGAATTCGCAATGGGTTCTTCAACTGAAAACTCAGGTCTTCAGTTAACGCGCAACCCATGGAATTTAGATTACGTACCGGGTGGATTTAGCGGTGGTTCAGCTGCAGCTGTAGCAGCAGGCGAAGTTCCGTTCTCTTTAGGTTCTGATACAGGTGGTTCAATTCGTCAGCCAGCTGCTTATTGCGGTGTTGTTGGATTAAAACCAACGTATGGTCGCGTATCTCGTTACGGATTAGTGGCATTTGCATCTTCTTTAGATCAAATCGGACCAATCACAAATTCTGTTGAAGATAATGCATACTTACTTCAAGCAATTTCAGGCGTAGACCCAATGGATTCTACTTCTGCTAATGTTGATGTACCGGATTATGTATCTGCTTTAACAGGTGACGTAAAAGGCCTTAAAATTGCTGTTCCAAAAGAATACTTAGGCGAAGGTGTGGGCGAAGAAGCTCGCCAGTCTGTTTTAGATGCACTAAAAGTGTTAGAAGGACTAGGCGCAACTTGGGAAGAAGTATCGCTTCCACACTCTAAATACGCATTAGCTACGTATTATCTATTATCTTCTTCTGAAGCGTCTGCTAACTTATCTCGTTTTGACGGCGTTCGCTACGGATACCGTACAGATAATGCTGAGAACTTAATCGAAATGTACAAGCAGTCTCGAAGCGAAGGCTTTGGAAACGAAGTAAAACGCCGTATCATGCTTGGGACATTTGCGTTAAGCTCTGGTTATTATGATGCTTACTACAAAAAAGCACAGCAAGTACGTACGTTAATTAAGCAAGACTTTGAGTCTGTATTTGAAAACTATGACGTTATCATTGGACCGACTACACCAACTCCATCATTCAAAATTGGTGAGAAAACAGATGATCCATTAACAATGTATGCAAACGATATTTTAACAATCCCAGTAAACCTTGCTGGAGTACCTGGTATTTCTGTGCCTTGCGGCTTATCAAATGGATTGCCATTAGGGTTACAAATTATCGGTAAGCATTTCGACGAAAGCACAATCTATCGTGTTGCTCATGCATTCGAACAAGCAACTGAGCATCATAAAGCGAAACCAGCACTGTAAGGGGTGAGATAAAGATGAACTTTGAAACGATTATTGGTCTTGAAGTACACGTTGAGCTTAAGACAAAATCTAAAATTTTCTCAGCAAGTCCAAACGCATTTGGTGCGGCTCCAAATGCTAACACAAGTGTAATTGACTTAGGTTATCCTGGCGTACTACCTGTGTTAAACAAAGAAGCAGTTGATTTTGCAATGAAAGCGGCGCTTGCGCTAAACTGTGAAATCGCAACAGATACAAAGTTTGATCGTAAAAACTATTTCTATCCGGATAACCCAAAAGCTTATCAAATCTCTCAATTTGATAAACCAATTGGCGAGAACGGTTGGATTGAAGTAGAAGTTAAAGGTGAAACGAAGCGCATTCGTATCAACCGACTTCATTTAGAAGAAGATGCTGGTAAGTTAACGCATACAGGCGATGGCTATTCACTAGTAGACTTCAACCGTCAAGGTACACCTCTAATTGAGATTGTATCGGAAGCAGATATGCGTTCTCCTGAAGAAGCATATGCTTATTTAGAAAAACTAAAATCAATCATTCAATATACAGGCGTATCTGACTGTAAAATGGAAGAAGGTTCACTTCGCTGTGATGCCAATATTTCTTTACGTCCAGTTGGACAAGAAGAGTTTGGTACAAAAGCTGAGCTAAAGAACTTAAACTCATTTAACTATGTGCGCCGCGGTCTTGAACACGAAGAAATTCGTCAAGAAAAAGTGTTATTGTCTGGTGGCCTAATCGAGCAGGAAACACGCCGTTTTGATGAGTCTACGGGTGAAACAATTCTGATGCGTGTAAAAGAAGGATCTGACGACTACCGCTACTTCCCAGAGCCTGACTTATTAGAATTACACATCGACGAAGAGTGGAAAGAACGCGTTCGTGCTTCAATTCCTGAACTTCCAGATGCTCGTAAAAAGCGCTATGTAGAAGAGCTTGGCTTACCTGCTTATGATGCTATGGTATTAACGCTAACAAAAGAAATGTCTGATTTCTTTGAAGCAACACTTGCTGCGGGCGGAGATGCGAAGCTATCTTCTAACTGGTTAATGGGCGAAGTTTCTGCTTACTTAAACTCAAACCAAAAAGAACTTTCAGATGTAGCCTTAACACCTGAAGGCCTAGCTGGTATGATTCAATTAATTCAAGAAGGTACAATTTCGTCTAAAATTGCGAAAAAAGTATTCAAAGAATTAATTGAAAATGGCGGAGATGCAAAGGAAATTGTAAAAGAAAAAGGTCTTGTACAAATTTCTGATGATGCAACTTTACGCAAATTCGTAACAGATGCATTAGATGCAAACCCTCAATCTATTGAAGATTTCAAAAACGGTAAGGATCGTGCAATTGGCTTCTTAGTTGGTCAAATTATGAAAGCTTCAAAAGGCCAAGCGAACCCACCGATGGTTAATAAAATTCTTTTAGAAGAAATTAATAAACGCTAAATTTGATAACTAAATGTGAGGTGGGTATCCATCTCACATTTATTATGAGTAAGGGCGATCGCGCTGAAGGTATGAATAAAAACCGAAACGTGAATATTGTATATCAAGGTTAATTTCTTTATAATATGTTTGTTCATGCCCCCTCTTGTTGATGATGTAATGTGAGGGGGCATTCTTTCACTGATAAAAGTAGGCAAAGATTTGTGACAAATTATCATTATTAGGATGATGAATATGAAAAGAGCGAGAATTATTTATAACCCGACATCGGGCCGTGAAATTTTTAAGAAAAACTTACCGGAAGTTTTGCAAAAGCTAGAGCAAGCAGGCTACGAAACATCTTGTCATGCTACAACTTGTGCTGGTGATGCAACAGAAGCTGCTAAAGTAGCAGTAGAACGTCGCTTTGACGTTGTAATCGCAGCTGGTGGAGACGGTACCATCAATGAAGTCGTAAACGGTATCGCTGGACAAGACTATCGTCCCCAACTAGGTATTATTCCTGTTGGAACAACCAATGACTTTGCTCGTGCCATTAATGTGCCGCGTACGATTGAAGGCGCTATTGATGTCATTGTAGAAGGCGTAACAAAGCCAATTGACTTGGGCTGTGTAACAAACGATGGAGAAACGCATTACTTTGTAAATATCGCCGGAGGCGGCCGTTTAACTGAATTAACATATGAAGTGCCAAGCAAGTTAAAAACAATGCTTGGACAGCTAGCTTACTATTTAAAAGGCATGGAAATGCTTCCTTCTATTAAACCAACATCTGTTGAAATTGAGTATGACGGAAAATTCTTTGGCGGCGAGATTATGTTCTTCCTTGTTTCCTTAACGAACTCAGTCGGCGGTTTTGAAAAGCTGGCACCAGATTCCTCTTTAGATGACGGCATGTTTGATTTAATTATTTTAAAGAAAGCAAATTTAGCTGAATTTATTCGAATTGCGACACTTGCGCTGCGAGGGGAACACATCAATGATCCTCATATTATTTATACAAAAGCGAACCGTGTTAAAATTCATACAAATGATAAAATGCAGTTAAATCTAGATGGCGAGTACGGCGGGTTATTGCCTGGGGAATTTGTAAACTTATATCGCCATGTAGAAATCTTTGTTCCAAAAGCAACAGCTGAATTGATGGAAAAAAATGAGATCGCCTAATTGCGATCTTTTTTCATGCTTTTCTTTGTTTGGCTTTGGCTCTTATGGTACAATCAGTTCAGCATTTTCAAATGACTAAAAGGATGTAACGATAAATGGAAAAATTAAAACCACCTGTAGAAAAAAATGAATATATAGATGTTGCGTTTGAAGATTTAACGCATGACGGAGCGGGTGTAGCGAAAGTGAACGGATTTCCTATTTTCGTTCAAAATGCGCTGCCCGGCGAAAGCGGCCAAGTAAAAGTCATTAAAGTAAAAAAAGGCTATGCGTTTGGCAAGCTTATCAAGCACCATACAATTAGTGAGCAGCGTGTTGAAGCACCCTGTCCGGTATACAAGCAGTGCGGAGGCTGTCAGCTGCAGCATGTAAGCTATGAAGGACAGCTGCAATTTAAACAAAAGCAAGTAAAAGACGTCATGGCGCGAATTGGCCATTTACCTGACGTTCCGGTACATTCGACGCTAGGAATGAACGATCCTTGGCGCTATCGAAACAAAGCTCAAGTTCCCGTAGCAGAGCGAGAAGGCGGTTTGGTCGCTGGGTTTTACCAGCAGCGAAGCCACGACATCATTAACATGGATGCCTGTTTGATTCAGCAGCAGGCAAATGATGATGTTGTTCAAGCTGTCAAATCAATCTGTGAAAAGCATGGGGTTTCTGCTTACCAGGAACAAAAGCATAAAGGCTCGCTTCGTCATATCATGGCGCGCTACGGACTTGTAACGGGTGAAATTATGGTTGTAATTGTTACTCGTACAGCTGAGTTGCCAAACAAAAAGCGTATTATAGAAGACATTATCGAAGCCGTGCCGAACGTGAAATCAATTGTTCAAAACGTAAACAGCAAGCGTACTAACGTCATTTTAGGGAACCAAACGAACGTACTTTGGGGAGAAGAATATATTTACGACTATATCGGCGATGTTAAATTTGCCATTTCAGCAAAATCATTCTACCAAGTAAACCCTGAGCAAACGAAAGTGCTGTATGACAAAGCGCTTGAGTATGCAGATTTAACAGGAGAAGAAACGGTCATTGACGCCTACTGTGGAATCGGAACAATCTCGTTGTTTCTCGCTCAAAAAGCGAAAAAAGTATATGGCGTTGAAATCGTCCCTGAAGCGATTGAAGATGCAAAGCGCAACGCTGAGCTAAACGGTATTCACAATGCTGAATTCGAAGTAGGCGAAGCAGAGGTCGTCATTCCAAACTGGTACAAACAAGGCATCAAAGCGGACGTCATCGTCGTAGATCCGCCGCGAAAAGGATGCGACGAAGCCCTTTTAAATACCATCATCGAGATGAAGCCGAAAAAAGTTGTCTATGTTTCATGCGGACCAGCAACTCTTGCGCGTGATCTAGCTATTCTAGAAAAAGGCGGCTATGAGACGGTTGAAGTTCAGCCTGTTGATATGTTCCCGCATACGACGCATGTGGAGAATGTGGCGGTGCTTACATTAAAATAAGAAAATTGTTTAAAACACCACTATCATTAGGAATGGTAGTGGTATTTTATATTGGCTTTTATTTTTAATACAGTACGGAATATGCTAAAAAAATTTATAGAGAAACAAATAAAAGCAATTATAAATGGGAGTAAAAAGATTCCTAAATATACATAAGGCAAAATGGATGAAGCAAATTGATTACGTGGGAAACGGATGAAAAAGAGGTAAGTTTAGAAACCATTTTAGATGTAGAAAAAGCATGGGATGTATTATTTCCAATTTACTTTATGGAATGTGTAACAAAGTATCATGGTGGAGAACCTTCAGCTGATGGATTTAATGTTGGAAAGAGAGAATGTTCTTTTTACCAATTACTAAGTTTTAATCAGGAGAAGAAGGATTACATTTTAAACGTGTACCATGATCTTAAATACCAGCTAGTTGATGGTATTTACCCATTTGGAGATGACATAGCGGATAATCATGTATGTTTTGACTACCGTTTTAACTCTCAGCGGCCTCTTATCGTTTTTATAGATCATGAACTAGCATACGAGAATCCTGAAAGCGGTATGTTTTTCGTCGCCCATTCATTTGAAGAATTTATTAATGGTCTATATGAAGAAGAATAAAATTAAAATAACTTTCCACCAAGAGACTGGGACAAAAGTATTTTAACCCAAGTAAAAAACGAACCATTAATCAACATGTTTGATTCGTGGTTTATTTTTTTGTTAGGGCAAATAAGTGTCGTCTGTTTCGTTCCTTTTAGCAGTTGATTGGAGGGCAAGACGAAGACTCCTGCGGGAAAAGCGGAATAGGTGAGACCCCGCAGGAGCGCAAGCGACGAGGAGGCTCAGCGGCCGCCCGCGGAAAGCGAAGTCTTGCACGGAAATCAACTGCGGTTCCATACAAGCTCATCTATACTAGTTGTTCGCCTTTAAAATACATTCATTTCATTATGATGTCTCAACCTCTTTTAGGTTAAATAAGTACGGAAAAGGTAAAGGTAGCATTTCTATAACAAAAGCAGCAAAAGCTTGATATAAAAGCATTATCCGCTTGTATGTCCGTTTTATTTTGCAGTTTGTCCACCCCACCAACACAGCAAATTTCTGAATATACTTTTTTTAAGGTTTTCAATATTTTAGGAATTATAATAAAGAAGCAATAAATGAAAACATTATATTTGTGGTAAGAGGTGAAGGGACATCATGTATAGAGCAATTGCTATTATAGCGGGTTCTGTGTTAATTGGATTTGCATACAATTGGTTTTTAATCCCCCATAAAGTGCTAAGCAGCGGAATTAGCGGTATTGCTATGATTATAGGAATTTTAACGCCTGCAAGCACGGGAACAATGAATTTTTTGTTGAATTTACCCCTTTTAATTATTGGTTTTATGAAGTTAGGAAAGCGGTTTGTTTTACATACGCTGCTGTCCGTTGTGGCTTTATCAATTGCTTTATACGTGATTCCCTTGAGAGCTGTTAGTACAGATCCTATTCTGTCAGCTGTTTTTGGAGGAGTTTTAACTGGAATTGGCGTAGGGTTTGTTTTTCGTCAGTCAGCTTCGACAGGTGGATTTGATATTATTGCGATGCTTCTTACGCATAAAAAAGAATTTCCGCTTGGCGCTATATTATCAGCGATGAATGCCGTGGTCGTATTTGTTTCAGGTTTCTTTGTGAATTGGGACGCGGCTTTATATACGATGCTTTCGATTTTCGTCACAGGAAAAGTAGTGGATGCGATTCATACTCGCCACATTAAGCTCACGTTAACCATTATTACGAGAAAAGGCGAAGAAATGAAGCATCAGCTTCTTACGAATTTGGTGCGCGGTGTGACGTTAATGAACGGTGAAGGAGCTTATTCAAGAGAAGACCGTAAAATATTAATGACGGTGATTTCACGCTATGAGCTTGCAAACCTCAAGCAGTTAATTCAATCTGTGGATCCTGAAGCTTTCGTAAATATTACGGAAACGGTAGAAGTAATGGGGCTGTTTCGACGGGATGCCTATTAATATATTTGTTATTTCAGCGCCGATTTATGATAAATAGCCATTTTTATAGTATAAAAGTTATAAAAAAAGCCTTAAGAGTAGTTCTTGAGGCTTTTTTTGCGTAAAATATGAGTAAGAAAATATCGTGTATGAAAAGTATAAAAAAGGGAATTTGATAGAGTACATAAAATATTGACATCAAAAAGGAGAGACTATATGACGGTAGAATATCAGTTAACGAAAAAGAAATATTACGAAACGTTTATGCAAGAAAATGAAAATCAGCCGCCTGTAAAAGTCCTTGGACACGCTTATTACGAAGAGCAGCAAAAAGAGTGGTACGACTTATCGCTCATTCGCTTAGCTCAGGGAGAAGTGTACTTCCACAATCAAGATTTTGAATCCGCGATTTTTAAGTGGGAGAATGTAAATGGCGAGTTTAAGCTGTGGGCGAAGAAAAATACAGCCGACGCACATTATGAATTGGGGTTGTCTACGCTCGCTGAAGAGCTTTACCTATCCATCGAAACGGATTCAAAAGTATTAAAAGCTGAAATAGCGCTAAAGCTGTTTTCGCTTTATACGGACCATAACAATATTGAACGAGCTTATGAAGTTATTAACGAGCTGGTTGCTTCTCAGCCGGATTATCCAAACGTCACGGCGATTGCGCGAAGATTTTATGAAGAGCAAGAAGATTTTAATAGCGCAGTGGAGCTTGCAGTAGATGAGTGTATTCGAACAGAATCGCTGAATTGGTTTGCGGTATTAAAGACTTACGTAGATAAAGGATATACAGCAAACTTTATCCCTAACTATTTTTATCAAGTGATGATTTCATTTTACAAAGTGGACCAAGTATATTTCAAACAGCTTGTCTCAGCTTTATGGAAACAATATAAGAGTCAGCCTCCTTATCTTGCTTGGATTAAAACCATCAATGATATTTTCTTGAATATTGAAGTGGGTCTCTATGATTATTGGCAAGAGATTTCAACTCTTTATCAAGAGACGTACACTGACTTAATGGAAAGTGATCATTCTGTAAAGGAATTACATGAAGTCATTCCGAACGTATTAACAAACTGGCTTAAAATTACTAATAAGTCACGTGCGTTATTTCCGTCTGCGGCCGTGCTTTCATGGAATGAAAAGTTTCCGTCAACTATTGATACCATTACAATCGAAAATGCAGGCAGATTAATTTTTGAGGCGCGTAACGACATTGATGGTCTTGAATATCACTACAAGCTTTGCCATGGCATTATTAAATGGGCTAATGAAAATGGTTTAGAAGTGGGGCACACCTTTAAATGGTGGGTAGACTTTTTATTAGATGCTCATACGACACACTTATTAATTACAGGAACAAATGCTGCAACGTCTTCATTTGTGGGATCGATTACAGAAGAAAAGGTACCGCAAAATCATGAAACAACCTTTGTGTTCATTCATGATGAAGAAGAATCTATCCAGCAAATCGCTGATCAAGAAATCATTCCGATGGAAACGATTGACGGAGCGGAGCAATCTTCTCACCAGGCGCTTGTAGAAGTGAAAAAACCTTTTGCGTTCCTTGATAAGCATAATTGTTCATGCATTGTTACGCCAAGCTTTACAGAACAAGAGGCGCGTGAGCAGGATGCATTTAAATATGCTCCTTTAGCAGATGGTTTACTGTTTGTGCTTGATGCAAAAGAATCGCTGCTTGATGAAGAAAGAGAATTATTGCTGGAGATTAAAGAATATGCGCCAAATACGCCAGTTCATTTTGTCATCAACAATATGGACAGTCTTTATAATCAAGCAACGATTGAGCGAATTACAAAAGAATTTGAAGCAAGCATTGGAGCGGATTTCCCGCAGGCTCATGTATTAGCCTATACGCCTCACTACGTATCGAGTCAGCACCACGGAGACTTGGCTCAGTTTATTAAAGCTAATTTCTATTACGATCCAAACGACGTTGGAGTAGAAGAGCGTGCGCGCAGACTGCTGTTCTTCATTCAAAATATGCTAAAGAGCTTAGTGGAAAAGAGAAATCACACAGAAAATCATTTGATTGAAAGTATTAAATGGAACGAAGATATGCTTGTGCGATTAAATGGCTTCTTGCATCGAGTGGATGACTTAGAACAAGAAAAAGCGAGTAGTATTGTTTCAGCTTATCATGGCATCAAAGAGGATATCAGCAAAAAGCTAAAAAATAAAATTCCTCGTTTACTCAAAAAGTCTTCAGAATTAGTGAAGGAAGACAGTGATTTTAGTACAGTTCATATTGAACTGAATAAACAAATGAATATGCGCGTGGAAGAGCACTTGCAGCAAGATGTTCTACCTAAGTTCCGCATTTCTTTAAAGGACTGGATTGCTACATCAAATGAAGAGCTGATTGCGAGTCAAGTAGATATTGAAGAAGTAGCAGAGTCATTAAATAAGATGTACAATGAGCAAAAATTAACGTTAGCCTGCGATTTTAAAGTGCTGGACGACTGGCGCCGCGACGTTAATCGTATGGCTAATCGGGTTCAGCTGGATGAAGAAAATATTTTACTTCGCGTTAATCCAACGCAGCTTTTGTTAAAAGGAGCAGGAAAACTGTTTTCTTCCATTCTTCAAAATCAAACGCTACTTTATAATCAATATAAAAAGTACATTGAAAGTCAAGACTATCAAGATATCACAGAATCTATGCTGGCAAAGTTTTTTATGCAATTTAATTTATTTGAGAAAAATTTAGAAGTTGATATTGAACTATTCTTTGAAAAGCCAAAAGAGGTTCTAAAAGAAACGATTGAAGAAACACAGGCGCATATTAATGAAAATCAAGACGTATTAAGTCATATGAAAGCCAATCCTGAAGCTTACTATGATCCGTTAACATTATTCCAGCTTCGCTTGCGTCAGTATGAGTTAATGGTTAAAGCTACAGAAGAAGTACACTATAACGTCTAAAAGGTGGAGCAGGATGTATTTAACGATAAAAGAAGCAGCAGAGTATCTATCTTTTCCTGAAGAATATGTACAGAAATTGATTCAAGAAGGAAAAGTAAGGGCTATATTTGATGGTGAAAACTACTTATTAAATAAAGAGCAGTTTAACACTCATTTAGAGCAAATGGAAAAGTATAAAAAACAAATTGAAGAATACCTAAATGAGCCAATCCCTGAAGATATGGACGTAAAAGATGAAGATTGAAGGCCGAAGCAGAAAACAGATGTTTTCTGCTTTTTCTTTTGGAGTGAAAGTGTTAAAAAAGGTAAGATATGAAAGAAATGTCGAAAAAAGTTGGAATTTCGTTAAAGATGTAGTCTTTTTAGATGCTTTTTTTATATAATGAAAGTATGCTAAACAAAAAGGAGAAGGTCTATGCAACGATCAAGACAGTTAAGGCTGATTTTATTGCTTGCCCTGATTGTTGTCGCTTCGTTTTTAATTATTATTGTTTCGAAAACACAAGGGATTATAAGTCAGCAAACGACAAAAAAAGTAGAAAACACAAGCGTTGCAATTCTCACCTCTGATGTACTGACAGATCAAAGCTGGGGCAGTCTAGCTTATAAAGGAAAAATCAACATCGAGCAGAAGTACCCCGTTTCGGCTCAAGTTATTAGCGAAGTAAATACGAACCAAAAAATGAAGGAAGCTGCTGAAAAAGTTATTCAAAATGGAACAAAAGTCGTAATTGGACATGGAAGAGAATTTTCTACCGTTTTTACAGAACTCGCTCCTAAGTATCCTCATGTTCATTTCGTCACCATTCACGGTACTTCACGTTATAAAAACCAAACTGTATATACATTTGATCAAACAAAAATAGAGTATCTGGCAGGCACGGCAGCTGCCATGAAGACACGAACGAAAAAAATTGGATTAATTGATGCATTTGAAGCACGCGAAAAAAATCCAGGGTTTGAAAAAGGCCTAAAAGCGTCTGATTCCTCAATTGCTTTTTATTATCGAGTGGTAAACAGCCGAGACGATGGAGCAAAAGCAGTAAAGCTGCTCCGTGAGTTAAAAGATGAAGGCGTCGATATCGTCTATGCTAAAGGAAATTCATATAATCAAGAAGTGATTCAAGAAGCGAAAAAACAAAAAATGTACGTAATAGGATATTTAGATGATCAGGCGTATATGGGGAGGTCTGTTATTTTAACAAGTGTGATAAATGATGTTCCTCAAGCTTACAACGCGATTATGAAAGACTATTTTAGTAAAAAGGGCCTTCGATCTGGAGAAGTCAAACTTGATGCCCGGGATGGTGTTTATAAGCTTGCGCCTTTTGGACCAATGTACAGTAAACAAGAAAAACAAATATTATATTCGAAAGTTAGAATGTCTACACAGCCGAAGTAACTATGAAAAAGAAAGAGATGATTATGAATCAATTATTTCGCAACATGTCATTCCGTAGCCAAATATTAACGATTCTTCTTTTGATTACATTCATGTTAAGCGGGTTCTCTTTAGTTTTAGTGCATGCCATTGATAAAATGAATCATGTAAGCAACGAAATTAAAGATGAAGATGTTCCTCAAATGGTGTGGCTTTCTTATTGGGAAGAGCAGCTGAACATAAAAGAATACATTGTGAAAAATAATCTAAAGAACCCCACTGTCTCTTTGATAGAAGAATATCAATCATATGATACACGAGTTATTGAAGACAATGAAAAGTATAAGCAGCCTGTGCCAAAATCGTTGATTCCACTGAAGGAAAAAATTGAGCTGCTTGATTTCAAGATTTCTAATAACGTGCAGGGACTGCTGAAGTACGGAGATATAGAGGGAGCAAAAGAGTATCTTAAGAGAAATTATTTGCCGGATATGCATCAGATAAAAAAAGATATTAATAGTTCAAAAGAAGAGACGGTTGATTCACTTGATACACTATCAGATACACTGTCTGTCATTATTAAAGATTCATTAATTTTACTATTAATTTTAACAGTAAGTGCTATTGTGGCTTCTCTTTATGTTTCTTATCGTATGAGTGCAAGCCTTACGAAACCAATTGAACAAATGATTGAAAAAGTGAATGACATTGCAGACGGAGAATACGGTCTTGTTCTTCAAGACACAAAGCAAATCGAGCTGAAGCAGCTTTCGGCTTCTATCAATCAAATGTCGGTTAGTTTAGAAGATTCATTTTGGAAAATCATTAAAGATAAAGCATATCGCCAGCAGATCTTAAATTCACTGCCTGTTGGAATTATCACAATAGAAGATGAGACAAATAGTATATTTGCTAATACCTCAGCAAAACAGTTTTTAGATCTCGATGAAAAGGATATTTGCCGGTATATGAAGGAATGTCCTGAATATAATACTGAATTTTGGAGCATGTTGAATTCGGGAGAAATTCACGAAAATAAAAAAGTATTATTTGGAACGAAAGAGACGTGCTATTGCTTTTTAGCCTCTCAAACGCAGCTGTTTAATGAGAAGAACGAAAGCATTGGAAGGATTTTTTATTTCATTGATATATCGGATACCGAAGAATTAGAAAAGCGAATGCATCAGTCTGAGAAACTTGCCTTGGTTGGAGAAGTGGCAGCCGGAGCTGCTCATGAGATTCGTAATCCTCTTGCCGTGATTCATGGATTTATATCTCTTATGAATCAGTCTCTTTCTGATGAGGAGAAAAAGCGTTTTTACCTGCCTCTGCTTATGAAAGAACTAGAGAGGATTAATTACATCATTGAAGAAATGCTGTTGTTATCAAAGCCTGGGACTCCGGTGATGAAAAAAGTCAGCATGCAGGATATTATTAATGAGTTATTGCCTTTGATTACTCACTCAAGCAAATTTACAGAAAAAGATAAGCTTATTTTCGATGTGAAATTGCAGCCGCATGTATTAAAGGTAGATGAAAAACAAATCAAACAAGTTCTTCATAATTTAATTCGAAACAGTATGGAAGCCATGGATGGAGAAGGAGTCATTACAATCTACTCGCAGGTTCATGAAGATAGCTACTGTCTATACATTGAAGATACTGGAAAAGGTATTCCGGTTCATATGCAGCAGTCGCTGTACCAGCCTTTTTCCACTTCGAAGGATAGTGGCACAGGTCTTGGCCTGCCCATTGCTCAACGTATTCTAGAAAGCCACGGAGGACAGATTAAATTATTATCTACTTCTTCCCGCGGCACAGTTTTTGTTATTAAATTTCCTCTACATTAAGAAAACAGCCTCAAAAGGGCTGTTTTTTAATGTGCTGTTAAAATAAGAGGACCGTTTTTCGTAATCGCAAGCGTATGTTCAAATTGAGCGGATAATTTACCGTCTGTTGTACGAGCAGTCCAACCGTTTTTATCCATTTTAGAATGCCATGTACCAGCGTTTACCATTGGCTCAATCGTAATAACCATACCTTCTTTTAAACGTGTACCTTTGCCGGCTTTTCCGTAGTGAAGAATTGTAGGCGCTTCGTGCATGGTATTTCCAATTCCATGTCCTGTGAAGTCGCGTACGACAGAGAACTTTTCGCCTTCTACATAGCTTTGAATAGCGTGGCCGATGTCACCTGTACGGTTTCCTGGCTGTGCTTGCTCGATTCCTTTTGAAAGCGCTTCGTATGTAACATCTACTAGACGCTGTGCTTCGTCTGAAATGTCTCCAACGGTATGAGTCCATGCGGAATCTGCTAAGCCTCCGTTTAAATTTACAACCATATCAATGGTTACAATATCCCCGTCTTTTAACGGTTTAGTTGTTGGGAAACCGTGGCAAATTTCATCATTTAAAGAAGCGCACGTTGCATATTGATATCCTTTGTATCCTTTTTGTTCCGGCGTTGCTCCGTGCTTTGCTAAGTACTCTTCAACAAATTTATCAATTTGCATTGTTGTTATGCCTGGTTTGATCATTTTAGCGATTTCTTTATGACAAGAAGCTAATAGTTTACCTGCTTCGTGCATTAAATTAATTTCGCGTTCACTTTTTAATGTGATCATTGTTGTTCACTCCTTTTTTGATGTAACTTTACGAAAAAAGTTGAGCAGCGGTTATAGCGATGAAAGTCGACTATTCATCAGTCGATTCTTCTTTATTTAAAAATCTAAGAAATACAGGAACCGTCTGCTATGGGGCGATATAAAATCATCCTTAATCATAACGCCCAATGGTAGGAAAATGCAAGATGCAGGCTTAAAAAGGAAGGGTTTGACGATAGGCATGTAGGGAAAACTGATAAATGAACGTTGAATTGGAGCATTCTCTATAACAAATGCGGTATGATATAGTAAAATAAATGAAACGAAACAATTCTTTAGGAGGGGTATAGGAAAATGAGTGAACATGGAAAATTTATTGGATTTGCAGGTACATATACAAAAGCAGGCAGTGAAGGTGTCTATACATTTACGTTAGATACGAAGGCTAAAAAGATTGTAGAAGTAAAAGCCGTGGCCAAAATTGAAAACCCTACATACTTAAATGCAAGCAAAGACAACGAACATCTTTATACAGTTATTAAAGAAGGAGAAAAAGGCGGAGTAGCTGCTTTTAAGGTTGATCCAAACACGGGTCAACTAAAGTTTGTAAACAAACAGCTGCTAGATGGCGCGCCTCCTTGCTATGTTTCAGTGAATGAAGATAATACGCTTGTTTTATCTGCTAACTTTCATAAAGGGAGCGTTGAGACGTATTCTGTTAATGAAGAAACAGGAGAAATTGAATATGTAGCATCCGTAGTGGAACATCCTCATTCAGACCTCAAAAAAGGACAAAAAGGAAAACCACACGTACACTATGCCGATTTTACTCCTGGAGAAAAGCACGTGGCCGTTGTGGACTTAGGTATTGATGAAATTGTGACATATGAAGTGGAAGAGAATAAATTGAAGGAAGTCAACAGCCTTTCTATATCTGTTGGTTCTGGCCCTAGACATTTAACGTTCCATCCAAATGGCCGCTATGCGTATGCAATGACAGAATTCAGCTCCGAAGTTTTATTTTTAACGTATGACGAAAGCACAGGAAGCTTTACTCAACAACAAGCTACTTTAGCAATTCCGGCTGATTTTACAGAAAATAATCAAGGGAGTGCGATCCACATTTCTTCAGACGGCCGCTTTGTCTATGCAGGAAACCGCGGACATAACTCGATTGCAACATTCAAAGTAGACCAGGATTCTGGACAGTTAACATTCGTAGAATGGACAGGCACTGAAGGCGACTGGCCGCGCGATTTTGTTTTAGATCCAACGGAACAATTTATTGTGGCGTCTAATCAAGAGACAGGAAACTTGGTGCTGTTTGAAAGAGACCAAGAAAATGGAAAGCTAACGCTTCTTCAATCTAACGTTACGGTTCCAGAAGCTGTATGCGTAAAGTTCCTCCACTATAAGTAATCGATGTAGAAAGCCAGACCTGATCCAAAAACAATCAGGTCTGGCTTTCTAAACCTAAGCGGCTGTCACTCCCCTTTCGGGGTTAGTGCCATCCGCATAGGTGAACCTTTGAGGGAATAGTTAGGTAGTGCGCATTCCTAAGCGTCATTTATGATCCCAATTTTTGAAATGAGCATAATCTATATATGGAAGAAAAGCCCTTTTGGAGGGCTTTTTTTTCTGGGGTTGTAGTAGAATGAAGAGAGAACGCATGAAGGGCTGAGGTGATAAGTGTGGAAAATATATGTGAGTATCCAATTGTACAAGCTCCTATGGCAGGAGGAGTTTCGACGCCTAAACTAGCTGCAGCTGTATCTAATAGCGGAGGGCTAGGGTTTTTAGCCGCGGGATATAAAAGTGCGCGTGAATTGGAGCAGGAAATTATAGAGATGCACTCACTTACGAAAAAACCTTTTGGAGTAAATCTGTTTGTTCCGACAAATGAAAAAGTAGCAGTTGATGCACTTGATTGTTATCAAAAAGAATTGTCAAAAGCCGCTGGATATTTGGAGTGTCAAGTTGGCATACCAAAGAATGATGATGATGAATGGAGTGCCAAGCTCGACATCATTCAAAAACATCGAGTACCTGCTGTGAGCTTTACATTTGGGTGCCCGGATCGAGAGATTGTAGCAAGCTTAAAGGGAATTGGAAGTCATATTTTCGTTACGATTACAACACCTCAAGAAGCCGAAGTGGCTTTGAGAGCAGGAGCAGATGCGCTGTGCTTGCAAGGAATCGAAGCCGGCGGCCATCGGTCTACTTTTTTAGAGAGTTCGGTGGACTTTTCGCTTATAAATTTGCTAAAAGAAGTCCGTCTAATCACTAAAAAGCCATTAATTGCTGCGGGAGGCTTGATGACGGGGTCTGACATTAAACGCGTGTTACAGGAAGGTGCTTCTGCTGCGCAGTTAGGTACGGCTTTTATTTGTTGTCCAGAAAGCGGAGCGAGTGCTCTTCATAAAGAAAGCATTCTTCAAAAGCGTTTTAATGAAACAGGTGTTACAAGAGCTTTTACAGGGAAACGTGCTAGAGGATTTGTGAATGCTTTTTTTATTTCCTATGATAAATCAGCACCATCCGCTTACCCTCATATTCATTACATGACAAAGCCTATTCGAACAAAAGCTACACAAATGAATAATCCAGAGTACACTTCTTTGTGGGCAGGAACTGGATTTACGCTGGCAAAAGAACTGCCTGCACATCTTATTGTGGAAGAGCTTGTACAAGAACTAAATGAATGATGAGAATTACGGTGTTGCTTGCTTTAAGTGCAAGCAGCTTTACATAAAGAAGGTGAACTTATAGTGCAAAACAAATTTACGATTGGGCAAATGGCCAGACTGCACGATATTCCAATTAAAACACTTCGCTATTATGATGAAATTGGCCTGTTCGAGCCTTATGAAGTTGATCCGCAAACCGGTTATCGTTACTATACGTTAGAACAATTTAAAAAATTAGATATCATTGTCTATTTAAAGCTGATGGGAGTTCCGTTAAAAGAAATTAAAAGAAAGATGGAGCACAGCAGCTTGGATGAATTTATTGAAACTTTAGCGGAATATCAGAAGGTAACAAAAGAAAAAATTCGTCACCTTCAAAGAGTGAATGCCCAGTTAACAACTCGAATGAAGGAATTAGAACAGACGAGACATATTAACCAAATAGGAGCCCCGTTCATCAAACACCTTCCTTCTCGTGAAGTTGTGCAAGTAAAAGCAGAGGTAGGTACGTTAGACGGAACTGAAAGTGTTCTCCGTGATTTAAAAAAGAAAATTAGTCATATTACCCCGATTATGATTGGGAAAGTAGGGTTTATACTATCTGTAGAAAACACAAAAAAACAACAATTTACAGATTACGATGGCATTTTTTTATTGGTCGAAAGCGATGTTTCTTTTAAGCATGAACTCGTTACGTTAATACCTGAAGGCGATTACGCATCTATTTATATGAGAGAAAAGAGAGATACCACAGGAGTCTATTACGATACGTTACTGAACTTTATTAAAGCCGAAGGATACAAAGCAGAAGGGCCTTTTTTAATTCGGCGAATTGTAGATTCATTTATTTCTCATCATGAAGAAGAGCGGCTGACGGAAATTCAAATTCGAATTACGTCTTGACTATCCAGTTGCTGGAGGGTTTAAGATGAGACTATTGTAAAACTGCTGAAGGGAGAGACAACAATAGATGAATCAGCAAAGTATTTCCCAAGGAATGTCTTTAAGCCGAGGAAATCGCATTTTATTTATTTTAATTTTGGGTTCACTAAGCGCATTTGGACCGTTATCAATTGATATGTATTTGCCAGCGCTGCCGACGCTTGCTAAAGAACTGCATACGTCAGCTTCTTTAGCCCAGGTCAGTCTGACAGCTTGCTTATTAGGCTTGGCATTTGGGCAAGTGGTAATGGGGCCATTCAGTGATATCCGGGGAAGGAAAAAGCCGCTTGTAGCAGCATTAATCACCTATGCAGTTGCCTCTGTGTTATGCGTGTTTGCGCCTTCTATTTGGATTTTTATCGTTTTACGATTTATTCAAGGCATGGCGGGAGCAGCAGGAATGGTTATTTCAAGAGCAAGCGTGCGAGACTTGTTTTCAGGTTCGGATTTAACAAAGTTTTTCTCCATGCTCATGCTCGTAAATGGTTTAGCTCCCATTTTGGCTCCGGTTGCCGGTGGACAGCTGCTGACGGTTATGTCGTGGCGCGGAGTATTTGGTGTATTAGCCGTAATTGGTGCACTAATGTTTTTTGCCGTTTTATTTGGCTTGAAAGAAACGCTGCCGGCTGAACGCCGTAAAGAAGGTGGATTAACAGAAGTACTGCGTACATTTAGCGTATTGCTAAAAGATAGTGTCTTCGTGGGATATGCGCTGGCGCAAGGTTTTATTATGAGCGCTATGTTTGCTTATATTTCAGGCTCTACATTTGTTCTTCAAGACATTTATGGACTGTCTCCGCAGATGTTCAGTTTTGTTTTTGCTATTAACGGTTTTGGTCTCATTATAGCTACTCAAGTGACAGGACGTTTAGCTGGTAAAGTAAAAGAAGCTACTCTTCTCATGTATGGATTGCTTCAAGCAGCCGTTGGAAGCGTGCTTTTAGTGGCTGTAATTGCTACTCACACATCCGTTATTTTGGTCTGCATCTTGCTTTTCTTTGTTGTATCAAGCGTAGGAATTGTGAACACAACCGTTTTTTCACTTGCTATGCAAAATCAAGCTTCTAATGCAGGGAGTGCTTCAGCGCTTCTAGGATTGCTGCCGTTCTTGCTCGGAGCAGCCGTAGCTCCTCTTGTGGGACTTGGAGGAGGGCAAAATGCTCTGCCGATGGGCATTGTGATTATGGTCTGTGATTTATTAGCATTAGGTGTATACATGGCATTAGTGAAACGGAAAACTGCATCATAAAAAATCTACTTGGCTCTCAACAGCCAAGTAGATTTTTTTAGTTATTGAGCTTTGTGCTCGTTCTTTTCAAACGGCATTGTGACACCGAGTTTTTGAATTTCTTTTTTTGCATTTTCTAAAATGGTTTCGGCCTTAGCTTTTGTTTCAGCATCTAAACCATTTAGAAAATCTTTCTTTTTAGCAGGAAGATCTACGCCAAGTTCTTTTAATTTGGCTTCAGCTTGTTCCTTAGTCAGCGTGCCATCGCGAAGCTGATCCATAATAGCTTTGGCTTTTTTCTTAGTGGCTGCATCTAG
Source organism: Priestia sp. ABM2_011 (assembly GCF_056158845.1). Classification (NCBI taxonomy): domain Bacteria; kingdom Bacillati; phylum Bacillota; class Bacilli; order Caryophanales; family Bacillaceae; genus Priestia; species Priestia sp. ABM2_011. Next base: position 5,010,461 of record NZ_JBSWUB010000001.1, on the reverse strand, counting down.
ATTGCTAAAAGGACCACCTTTATGTTCAGGGAAGTCTACGCCAAGTTCTTTTAATTTGGCTTCAGCTTGTTCCTTAGTCAGGGTGCCGTCGCGAAGCTGATCCATAATAGCTTTGGCTTTTGCCTTTGTACCAGCATCTAAATTGCTAAAGGGGCCTTCTTTATGATGCTGAGGTAAGCTTACGCCGAGTTTCTGTAATTTTTCCTGTGCTTTTTTCATAATATCATCAACTTTTTGTTGTGTTGCATCACTCGTAGTTGTTGTATTGCCATTTGTTCGCTCTACAACCGTTGAAGAGCTTGTTTCATCTTTGCTTGCTGCAAATACCGTGGAGTTTGCAGCGGCCATAACTCCTAGTGTTAAACCGCTTGCCATGATATAACCGAATAGTTTCTTTTTCATGCTGTTGTCACTCCTTAAAAGTTATAGGGGTGTGGTACAGAGCTGTCCACAATTGTTAATGTAACCACCAATAGTGAAAAAATGGTGAAAATAGATAAAAAACGAAAAAATATAGACGTTTGTTGAACACTACAGCTCTTTTATTGGATAACAAAATGAAATTCGATATGATTTTATCTAAGTAACAGCAAAAAAGAATGGAGACTTTATATAGATGAACGTTCTTAAAAAATTGGCAATAGCTTTGATAGTTGTGATAGCGGTAAGCCTGTTATTTTTGTTTCGCGATGAGTTAAAGCCAGGTCCAACGTTAAAAGATTTTTCAGGAGCAGCTGAGTTGCATCCTGTCGTAGAAGAAAAGAAAAATAAACTTGTTCAACAAGCAAACGACCAAGGAATCTCGATTGTCATTACGGAAGGTTTCCGTTCAAAAGAAGAACAAGATAAGCTTTATGCAAAAGGCAGGACGGAAGAAGGCAACATTGTTACCTATTCAAAGGGCGGCCAGTCTTATCATAACTATGGACTAGCTATTGATTTTGCTATTGGGTTAAAAGACGGACAAGTTATTTGGGACATGAAATATGACGGTAATAACAATAATCGGTCTGATTGGATGGAGGTTGTAGATATCGCAAAAAGTTTAGGGTTTGAATGGGGAGGAGATTGGCAAGGTTTTAAAGACTATCCGCATTTTCAAATGAGTCCGGAAAATATAAAAGGCCACACACGCTAATAAAGCGTGTGTTTTTTAGAGAAATAATATAATTTCACTATATTTATGTCAGAACCTCTAACATGAATGGAAGCTTGTATTTACTTTTTTATTAATTTACTGCTAAGAGAATTATATATATTAATATAATAAAGTGATAGACAGATAATTAGAAAAAGGGCTGATTAGAGAGAACTGCCCTAGAAAAATGAAAGACAATTCGTATAAAGATATGCGTTAACTAATATAATCTATTGATTAAGCTTATACAAGTACCTTCAGCCTAGCGAACGTATGCTTACATATCGGCAAATGCCAACAAAACCTTTTATTTTTCTAGCATATTTTATTTGAAGATAGTTCATTTTGATTACAAAAAAGAGATAATTTGTCAACTGTTGACTTTGCTTTAAGGGTAAGAATATAATTTTTAACATATTTTAAATATTTTAAAAATTTAAATATTTATTGTTGTTCGCAGATTAGGAGGAGGAAAATGATTGTTTTTGACGGAGTGAACAAATATTACGGTGATTTTCACGTATTAAAAGATATCAATTTAACGATTAAAAAAGGTGAAGTTGTCGTCGTAATTGGACCTTCGGGTTCGGGTAAAAGCACGATGCTGCGATGCATAAATTATTTAGAAACAATATCTAACGGACAATTGACGGTAAATAATATATTAGTTGCAGATAAAAAAACAAATATTAACAAACTGCGCCGCAATATAGGTATGGTGTTTCAGCATTTTTATTTATATCCGCACAAAACGGTTTTAGAAAATATCACCTTAGCGCCTATGAAAGTACTGGGACAGTCGTCAGAAGAAGCTAAGAAAACAGCTCTATACTATTTGGATAAAGTAGGAATCGGTGAAAAAGCCAACGCCTACCCATCCCAGCTTTCAGGCGGCCAGCAGCAGCGTGTAGCCATTGCGAGGGGACTTGCGATGAAACCAGAGATTATGCTTTTTGATGAGCCTACCTCTGCTCTTGATCCAGAAATGATTGGAGAAGTGCTGGATGTCATGAAAACATTGGCTAAAGAAGGAATGACGATGGTAGTTGTAACTCATGAAATGGGGTTTGCTAAAGAAGTAGCAGACCGCATTGTATTTATGGATCAAGGAAAAATCTTAGAAGAGGCAACTCCGGCTGAGTTTTATGAAAACCCGCAAGAAGAAAGGGCACGTTTATTTCTTAGCCGTATTTTAAATCATTAATTGTTTAATAGGGGGAGTAATATGAAGAAATCAAAAACGTTTTTAAAGGCAGCCGTGCTTTCATTAGCAGCGGCTATGATGTTAGCGGCTTGTGGAGGGAAAAGTGAAGAAACGAGTGGATCATCAGCTAAAAAAGATGCGCTCACTGAAATCAAAGACAGAGGGAAAATTGTCATTGGAGTTAAAAATGATACGCGTTTGTTTGGCTTAAAGAATCCAAAGACGGGTGAAGTAGAAGGTTTTGATGTTGATATTTCTAAGCAGCTGGCTAAAGAGATTTTAGGAGATGAAAACAAGGTAGAATTTAAAGAAGTTACGTCCAAAACAAGGGTTCCTCTTCTTCAAAAAGGAGATATTGACGCTGTTGTTGCAACAATGACCATCACAGATGAGCGTAAAAAAGAAGTGGATTTTACGGATGTGTATTTTCAAGCTGGCCAGTCTCTTCTTGTGAAAAAAGGCAGTAAAATTAAAAGCGTTGATGATTTGAAGAAAGGTACTAAAGTGTTGGCTGTTAAAGGATCAACTTCAGCTATTAATATTCGCGAAAAAGCACCGGAGACAACGGTATTAGAGTTTGAAAACTATGCAGAAGCATTTACCGCTTTAAAATCTAAGCAAGGAGATGCTTTAACAACTGATGATGCTATTCTTTATGGAATGGCTGATGAAGATCCTTCTTATGAATTAGTAGGAAAGCCGTTCACAGAAGAGCCTTATGGCATTGCTGTGAAAAAAGGAAACAAAGAGCTTGTAGATGCATTAAACGATGCGCTTAAAAAGATGAAAGACTCTGGAAAATATGATGAAATTCACGACAAGTGGATCAAACAATAAGCGTACAGTTTTCTTTTCTCAGGATGAGCAGCATTATGCTCATCCTGCTTGTTTAGTTGAAAGGAGGAAGAAAATTGCTGGATTTTTCAATTCTGACGAACAATATGGATCTTTATTTAGAAGGTTTTAAGTACACCATTATCGCCAGTCTGATTGCTTTAGTGGCCAGTTTTGTACTTGGTACAATCATTGCGGTAATGCGAATAGCTCCTTTCAAAATAGTAAATGTAATTGGCACTGTCTACGTAGAGTTTATTCGAAATATTCCACTTGTGGTTATCGTCTTTTTTATTTTTATTGTGGCAGGAATCAGCGGTACAGCAGCCGGAGTGCTGGGATTAACTATTTATACGGCAGCTTTTATCGCCGAAGCTATACGAGCGGGAATTATGGCAGTTCCAAAAGGGCAGCTTGAAGCGGCGCGTTCATCCGGCCTTACGTACGGTCAGGCGATGCGATTCATTATATTGCCTCAAGCCATTAAAATTGTCATTCCTCCTCTTGGGAATCAATTTATTAATTTAGTGAAAAACTCATCCGTGCTAGGGATTGTTGCTGGTTTTGATTTAATGTATCAGGCAGATCTTGTTTCCTCTCGAACTTACGTAGTGTTTGATGTGTATATTTTTGTGGCCTTATTCTATTTAGTTCTAACCATTCCGTTGAGTTTAGGAGTTGGTTATCTTGAGAAACGTCTTGGTAAAACAAGCTGAAAGGAGTGAAAGTGATGGATTTTATGAGTGCTTATTCTCCTGATCACCTTTCCTTCTTAGTAGAAGGATTTTGGGTCACTTTAAAAGTGGCATTCATTTCGATTGTGTTAAGTTTTCTTATTGGAAGTATAGTAGGTATTTTAAGGTATGCCCGCATTCCAGTTCTGTCTCATGTACTCGCTTTTGTCGTAGAAATTATCCGGAATTTGCCGCTTCTTTTAATCATCTTTTTTACATACTTTGCTTTACCTGAAATCGGAATTGATATGGAAATTACGTCAGCAGCGATTGTGGCCCTCACTGTATTTGAATCTGCTATGATTTCAGAAATTATCCGAAGCGGATTAAAATCAATTGAAAAAGGACAAATTGAAGCGGCACGTTCATCAGGTTTAAACTATTACCAAACGCTTCGTTTTATTGTATTGCCACAAGCTTTGCGACGAATGGTACCTCCTTTAGTTAGTCAATTTATTTCATTATTAAAAGATACGTCGCTTGCAGTGGTCATCGCGCTTCCTGATTTGCTGCATAATGCTCAAATCATTTATGGACAGAAACAAAGTTACGTGGTGCCGATGTTTTTGATCATTGCGATGATGTATTTTATTGTAAACTATGCTTTATCAATCATTGCACGAAGACTAGAAGTCAAAAGGGTGTAGATACTCTTTTGACTTTATTTTTGGAAAATAAATAACATTGACAATGCATTGTTGCAACGCATAAAATGACTAAAGTAACAGTGATTAAATGAGATTATTTTCATTCATTATATAGAAGAAAAAAACAGTGTTGGTCCAACCCCTACTGAATATCCGGTAGGGGTTTTTGTGCAAGAAGTGATTTGGTTAAACTAACACGTAAAATGAACAGAAGGGACGGGCATTATGGAAAAACAAGATCAAAATTTAAAAAAAGGTCTGTTGCCTCGTCATGTGCAGCTCATTGCACTTGCCGGCATGATTGGGACAGGCATTTTTAAAGGTAGCGCTGACACGCTAGGTATTGCAGGACCAAGTGTTGTACTTGCGTATTTATTTGGCGGCCTTATCTTATTTATTGTAATGACGGCACTAGCGGAGATGGCAATTGTCTATCCGAATATGAACGTACAAAATTTAGTGCATAAGGCATTCGGTACGCAAACCTCTTTCATTGTAGGGTGGCTGTACTGGGTGAACTGGATTGTTGTGACGGTTGTTGAACTGCTTGCGGGAGGAAGCTTTTTGAAGTTTTGGTTCCCTTCTGTACCTCTTTGGCTCTTAAGCTTTCTCTGTGCAGTGCTGATTGTAGGGATGAATTTATTTCAAGTGAAGTATTACGGAGAAATTGAGTTTTGGTTTGCCGGTATTAAAGTAATTGCTCTTACTGCTTTTATCATTTTGGGAGCTTTCATTTTATTCGGTGTAATTCCAAGCGATGTGCAAAATCCTTGGGCAAATTATACGGCTCATGGAGGCTTTTTCCCTCACGGCATGAGCGGTGTGCTGAGCGCCTTTTTAATTGTGATGTTCTCTTACGGGGGAGCTGAACTAATTGGTGTGGCCGTAACGGAAACAAAAGATGTAAAAAACGTGTTACCGAAAGTAATTAAAGGCACAGTATGGCGAGTGATTGGCTTTTATATTTTGCCTATTTTAATTATTTGCGGCCTTATGCCCTGGAATTCTGTATCGGGGCAAGACAGTCCCTTTGTGCAAGTGTTTAGTATTACCGGTCTGCCAGGTGCGGCTCACATTATGAACTTCGTTTTATTGACGGCCGTTTTATCAGCAGCCAATTCAGGGATGTATGCAACTTCGCGTACGCTCTATGCTATGGCTCAAAGCGGAGAAGCATCCAAGCGCTTCTTGAAAGTTTCAAAAAATGGCATTCCGATTAACGGTTTGATGATTACGGCTGCTTGTATTTTAATAGGTTTGTTTTTAGCCTATAAGACGCCGGATAATGTAATTAGTTATTTAATGACTATTCCAGGTTTCACGATCATTCTCATTTGGGTGAGCATTTGTTTAGCTCAATTAAAGCTGCGTAAAGGGTATAAAGAAAAGCCGTTTTTTGCCTTAAAGTGGTTTCCTTATACAACGCTCTTTGCAACAGCAGCACTGCTTGTTATTTTTGTATCGTTTATGTTTAACAAAAACAATGTGATTGGATCAAGCGTATGTGCGGTTATCCTGGTCGTACTCCTCATTTTTTCATTTATTAATAAAAGTCGAAAAGAAAAAAAGTTTGAAGTATAGCAAAAAGGCAATATACTAGAAAGACGAGGGTAAAAGCTTGTCTTTCTTTTTTTGCGAAAATTTCTGTATCACGTTACATATTTCTAGATGAAATGTTTAGTTAAATAAATAAAGGATGAGGACTACAATGGAATCAAATAATGTATTTACAACAAACCCAAAAAAGAAATCAAAGCACTTGGCCACGATTTCTTTGGCGATTATGGGAGTGGGCTTCGTTGCCACCATGCCTTTTGGTGATTCAATTTGGGGTCGGTTGCTTCAAGGTGGGTTCGAAGCTGGATTAGTCGGGGGCTTAGCGGATTGGTTTGCAGTTACGGCTCTTTTTCGTCACCCTTTAGGCATTCCTATTCCACACACTGCGCTGCTTCCTAAAAACAGGCAGCGTATTACAAAAGGGTTAGTCTCAACGCTTGAAAACGACTGGCTGTCAAAAGAAAGCATTCAAGAAAAAGTAAAAAGAATTGCGTTTACAAAGCGTTTGCTTCCGATTGTTCGAAAAGGTGTTCATTCGGAAACGATTCAACAAAAAGGAACAGCACTGCTTGTTGATGCGATTAATCGTGTGGATACAGAGAAAGTAGTTCCTATTATTGAAAAAGAGCTCAAGTCATCGCTTTCAGCAATAGAGTTAAAGCCTATTGTGCATTCGGTTGTTGGAGAAGTGGTTAGAAATCAGTATGATGAAAAAGCACTTGATGTTCTTTTAAATAAGGGAGAGGGCTGGATTAAAAAAGAAGAAACGCAGTATCAGCTCGGAAGTATTGCTAAAAATGCGCTTGATAATATTGAGCTTGACGGTATTTTACAATTTGCTCTCAAATCATTTCAAAGCATGATTAACGAAGAGAAGCTAGGGTCTATTTTGCAAAATCTACTGCTTTCTATTACAGGTCGTCTTCGTAATGAAGATGATGAATATCGCCTTGCTTTGGTAAATGGAATTAGAAAAGAGCTGCAAGGCTTGGAGCACAATGAAGAGCTTCTTGAGAAATTAGAAGCATGGAAACAAAAAACGATTAATGAATTAAATGTAACGAATAAATTAACAGAAATCGTCGATAAAATGAAAGCGAAAGTGACGGCATTTATTGAAAGCCCTGAATTTATGAAAAGCTACGCCGTTCCTTACGTAGAGAGCTGGCTGAATGCTCTTGAAGGGGATGCACAGCGTCAAGAAGCAATTGATACGGCTATTCAAAAGCAAATCATGAGTTTTGTAGACGAGAATCATTCAAAAATTGGGCAGCTTGTTCAAGAAAACTTAGATAAATTAGATGATGAAACGCTTGTGGATATGATGGAAAACAATGTCGGAAAAGATTTGCAGTGGATTCGAGTGAACGGAGCTCTATGTGGATTCTTGATTGGTATTGTGTTAACGGTTATTAAATTAGCGGTATAAAAAAGAAGCACGCTCCTTTTGGAGCGTGCTTTTTCTATTAATCATCTATTTCTACACTGATTACGTCACCGTTTTTGGCATCTATTGAAACAGTTGCTTCACGTTTATCGGCTGTGTCAATTTCAATTTCATATACTAAACGGTTGTTTTCTTGTTCTAAATCCGTTTCATTCACGGTTCCTTTAGCACTTTTTAAAGCTGTTTTTATCGCTTGATCTAATGAAACAGCAGGGGAAACGTTTTGAAGATTCTCTTCTTTCTTATCTTCATCGTCTTTTTGTTCTTCATCAAATTCAATGATTTTACCGCTGTTGCTGTCAATATCTACATCGTATTCTTTATTACCTTTTGTGATGTCTACTTCATATTGTTTAACGCCGTCATCTACGGCTAATTGGATATTTGTAATGTCACCGCCTTCTGTTTTTTGAAGAGCAATGTCTTTTGCCTTTGCTTCTTCAATCGTTGTGGTTTGCTTCTTGTCATTGCTTTTAGACTGATCCGTCATGGCATATGCACTTGCACCTAATCCACCGACTAATACTGCACTGGCTAAAACAGTTGTAATAACTTTCATATGTTACGGCCTCCTTGATTTGTTGTTAAGACTATATTAGCCCATGAACTTTAAAGGAAAAGAAGAAGAAGTTTAAAATTTTCTTAGAAATAAATAAAGGTGTATAAAAAAAGCACAGCTTTCCGCTGTACTTTTAGTCGTCGTCATTTTCGTAGGTGATGGAATCTACATGCCCAGAGTAAGCGTTTATCATTACTTTAGCTTCTCTTGTTTTAGACTGATCAATTTCGACTTCGTAGAAGGTTTGGCCTTCTTCCTCTTCTATTTCAACTGAGGAAAACGTTCCTTTTACTTTTTGTAAAGCAATATCTCTTGCTTGTTCCATTGAAATGAGAGGCTCGTCGGATGTAGGAGAAACGGGTGGCTGCTCGCTCTTTTTTTGTTCTTTTTCTGTATCATTTTTAGTTTGAGTAGACGTTTGTTTCTCTACTTTTTGTTTGATTAATGACTGGACTTCTCCATTTTCTCCATTTACTGTGATGTGGTATGGAATATCACCTTTAAGCAAAGTAATTAGATAAATCGGTTCATCATCTTTTTGAGAAAAGCTTGCATTTTCAATTGTGCCGCCATATTTCTGCTGAATCATACGGCTGATTTCAGACTCGGATAAAATGGTATCAGATCGATTCATTGCTTTTGCTATTCCATAAAAGCAAGCTGAACCAACAGCAAGAAAGATAAGTATAAAAAGCACCGTTTTCTTCATACATTCACCTCCAGTATTATGAAAAATAGTATAGCAGGCAATTCTTAAAAATCTCTAAGAAACGGTGAGAAATCAAAGAGGAAAGCAAACCGTTACGGATGTCCCTTTGCCTTCATCGCTGCTAATCTCAATACGTCCGCTATGGGCTTCTACAATCTTTCGAGCAATGGATAACCCAAGCCCTGAACCACCGGTTTCTCGATTTCTTGCTTTATCTACGCGAAAAAAGCGTTCATACACGTTTGATAAATCTTCTTTTGGAATACCAATTCCTTGATCTGTGACCGTAATCATAAAGCTTTCGCTTCTTGTTATGGTTACCTCTACCGCTTTTTCACTATATTTAATGGCATTATCTAAGAGGATGTACAGCAGCTGCTTTAAGCGTTTTTCATCCGCTGTTACGACGGGATGATCCGTTTTTATATTTAAATAAATGGTTCGTTCAAAAGCTTGTTCTAGATGCTTGATTGTTTGGTTACAGACGGCCGCCGCATCTACGTGTTCCATGTGAAGCTCCCACTGCGACTCATCTTTCGCAAGCACCAGCATTTGAGACGTAAGCTGTTTCATGCGTAAAGACTCAGAGTGAATGGCTTCGATGGCTTCTTCTAAAATATCTGGACGCTTCATCCCCCATCGTTTTAGCATATTGGCATAGCTTTCTACCACGGTCAGGGGTGTTTTTAATTCATGAGAAGCATCGGATACGAACTGCTCTTGCTTTTTATAGTTTTCCTCTAATAAATCCATCATATTATTGAAGGTGTTGGCCATTTGATCTAACTCATCTTTAGAAGAGGAAGAGAGAGCGATTTTTTTGAATGTGCGAGACACTTGAATTTCTTCCATAGTATGAATAAGAGATTTGATAGGCCGCAAAATGATTTTACTTAAAAGCCGTCCGGCAAATATGGTCGGAATTAATATAACAAGAGAGGCAATAAGCAAGATGAATTTTAACGTCTGTAAAGATTGTTCCACGTCTTCGAGTTGTTCCGTGACTTCTAAAGAAACGACTTCACCGTTCGTCCAAATGACCGGAGTATGCGAAATTGCGTATAGGTGGCCGTCGTCTTCTTTGATGGTTGTTTGTTCATTTGAATAATAAGAATAGGATAAGTCCTGAAGCTCTTTCGTTTGATCAGTAACCGATACAACTAAAGGCCTCCCTGATTTAGGCAAAATACGAATCATTCCGTTAGGAGGCAAATAGGCACGAAGCAAATTGGCTTGTTTAACCGTCGAACTTGTTTGTTTTAGACCATGTGTTACGTTGCTTGTTTCTGCTTGCAAACGTTCAATTGCATTGTCTTCCATGGTTTTCTTGAAAATGAAGTAAATCGAGCTGTTCGCAATCACTAGCAGAATAAAAAGCAGCACAGTTGATGTAAGGATAATCTTTGTTTGCAGTTTCATGAGCTACTCCTTAAGCATATAGCCAACGCCCCGCACTGTTTGAATGTAGGGTGTTGAAAATGGAGCATCAATTTTTTTGCGCAAATAACGAATGTATACGTATACAATATTCGTGTCGCCGTAGTAATCAAATCCCCACACGTTTGTAAGAAGCTGTTCAAAGCTTAGCACTTGATTGTTGTTTTGAAGCATATAGACAAGCAAATCATATTCTTTAGGAGTCAGCTCAATAGCTTCATTTTCACGCGTGACTTCTCGCGTTTTTTCATTCACAACTAAAGTTCCTAGCTGCAGAGTATCTGCTTCTTTTTCAGCAGGAGATGCTGATGCAGGATGGCGAAGCCAGACGCGGATACGTGCAAAAAGCTCCTCAATTTGAAAGGGCTTTGTAATGTAATCGTTCGCTCCTAAATCTAGTCCGCTTACCTTATCAGGAAGGGCGTCTCGAGCGGTTAATAAGATAACGGGCGTCTGATCATCGTTTGCTCGAATGCGACGCAGTACTTCGAGTCCGCTCAATTCAGGAAGCATCACATCTAAAAGCAGCAAATCCCAATCATGTGCTTGAAACTCTGCCAATCCTTCTGTCCCTGTATAAGCCATGCCCGTTTCGTACCCTTCGTGTTCAAGCTCGAGCTGAATCAAACGAGCAATTTTGCGTTCATCTTCTACAATTAAAATTCTGCCTTTACTCAAAAAAATTCCCCCTTGTGTCTATGTATAGTTGCGTACATTATAGCATGGAGAGATTCGGGGTGTATAAATGATAAGGAAATCAATGGTTATTTACTAAATATATCAATAATAGCCCGAGAAATAATGTTCATTTTCCCAAGAAACTGATAAGATAGCTAATGACATTTAAAAATAAGAAAGGATTTCGATTATGTTATCAGCTATTAATTCAGTAGACTATACCATTTTCCATGCGGTGAATCAGTATGCCTCGCATGTGAAGTTTGTAGATTCGCTAATGGTATTCTTTGCAGATTATGCCCAGTATGTACTTATTGTTTTACTCGGCTTGTTTTTACTTATTAATAAAAACGGCAGCCGTGTTGTAGCATTTCAAGCTTTATGTGCTTGTGCCACAGGAGTCATTATCAATAAAGTGATTAGTTTATTTGCTTATCGAGATCGTCCGTTTATCTCTCACCACGTGAATCAGCTTATTGATCACGCCGCGAATTCTTCATTTCCAAGCGATCATGCTACATCTGCATTAGTTATCACTTTTACCATCTGGCTGCATTTCAAACGTTCAGGGCGCATGTGGGTTGTCATGGGTGCACTCATTGCATTTTCACGCGTATGGGTTGGCGTTCACTATCCATTCGATGTGTTAACAGGAGCTATTCTAGGCTGCGTGCTGGCGCTGTTTATTCATTATGTTATTTTTAATACGAAACTGATGAGGGCTATTACCAACTTGTCTATTTTTCGAAAATCAGCTTATGACGAACAGTCTCAATATTATTAAGAAAAAGTCGCATATACGCGGCTTTTTTTATTGGGAAATTTTTAATGTATTTAACACTTGTTTTTTAAAATTAAATTGTGTACAATTAAATTGCAGAAACGATAAATAAAAAATTTTAATAAAATTACTAAAAAAGAGGAGAGATTTATACATGAAAGCTTTATATGAAACGACAGTCGTTAACACAGGTGGAAGAACAGGAGAAGTTCATTCTTTAGATAATATCTTTAATTTAGACGTTGCAACACCTCCAGCGCTTGGTGGAGAAGCAACAACAGCAACAAACCCAGAGCAGCTATTTGCAGCTGGATACAGTGCTTGTTTCAACAGTGCGTTAGAATTTATGTTGAAAAAACATAACGTAGAAATTAAAAGCAGTGAAGTAAAAGCTACGGTTCAGCTGCTTCCAGATAAAGCTGATCAAGGAGTAAAAATTGCTGTAGCGCTTGAAGCTCATATCGAAGGCTTAGATTTAGAAACAGCTAAAAAATATGTAGACCTAGCCCACTCATACTGCCCGTATTCAAAAGCAATCAGCGGCAACGTAGACGTAACGGTAGAAGTAGTTTAATTGCTTTAAAAAGCCCTGTTAAGCATGTAAAGCTTAGCAGGGCTTTTTTATTTGAATTTTCTCTATTCATTTGTAAGGAGTACTAGTATAATGAGGAAGAAAATGAATCATTCGCACAGTTTAGGTGCTCTTACATAGCGTAAGAGGTAACAGGGAATCGAGTGCAAATCTCGAGCGGTCCAGCCACTGTAAGCAGGGAGTTTTCTATCTTATCGTCACTCAAAACGGGGAAGGCGGTAGAAAATGATGATCTCAAGCCAGGAGACCTACCTATTCTGTACACTTGACTCTTCTAGGAAAGAGGCGGTGTATCAAGGTACGCAGTGAGCAATTACTGTTTATTTTCATATGCCGACACATCCTCAATTTCTATAGAATTGAGGCTTTTTTACGTTTTATTTTAAAAAAAGGAGTGTAGGAAATGGAAGGTTTATCAGTTTTTTTACTTGTCTTTTTATTAGGAATCAGGCACGGATTAGATGCAGATCACTTAGCTTTTATTGATGGCCAGACCCGATATAATTGGCGAATGGGCAGCCGTTTTGCCCCGTGGGTCGGAACGCTGTTTTCACTCGGTCATGGAGGAATGGTGGCCGTCACGGCCGGGGTGCTGGGCGTAGTGATGAAGAATTTTACGTTTCCAGCATATTTCGATCATTTTGCATCTTGGGTATCTATCATCTCTCTCTTTCTGATTGGGACATTAAACACATATCATTTGCTTCGAACTAAAAACAAAGAAGAAGAGTTTCAGGTGAGCGGGTTAAAAGGGAAGTTTATTCCGAAAATCGCAAAAGGAACAACGAATCCTTTTTTAATTATTCTTGTAGGAGCGCTGTTTGCCCTAGCAGCTGAAACGGTCAGTCAAACGGCCGTGTGGTCTCTAGCTGTAGGGAACGCAGGCAAATATACGCCGCTTTTATTAGGACTAGTATTTATGTTTGGTATGATGCTGACAGATACAATCGATTCACTGATTGTACATAAAATGGTGAATGAATCGAGTAAGTTTGGGCAATCTGCTTCCCGCTTGATGGGCTGGGTTATTGTTATCCTCGCATATGGGGTGTCCTTCTACTTAGCATTCACTTTCTTTAATCCATGGGCCGAAGTAAACTTTGAAATGGTTGGCGTTATTTTGTTTATTTTTTTAGTGTCTATGTTTGTATTTGTAAGTGTGAAGTCAAAAGGGAAAAATATCAAAATAAATGTCAATTAATAAAATGAAAGCTTTAATCTGTTGAAGATTGAAGCTTTTTTGTATAAATTTGTTGAAGTTTATGGCTATTTTCGGTCGGTTATGAATAAGTTAAAGTATTATCTGTATTTTAAGGATGGAAAATTGTCTGAAAACCATTATAATTAAGGATAATTTAAGGTCGTTATGTGAAACGTAGAACATACTCATACGTACGATAAATAAAAGCAATGAATGCACAAGCAGCAGGGGTTGTTTGGAGGAGGAATTGATTTGAGTCAGGTAATGGTAGAACAAAGCGTATTTAGTTATTTAAAAGAACATGAACAAGAGATGCTCGAAGATTTAGTTGGATTTGTGAAAAAAGAATCACCGTCCTACAGTAAAGAGTTAGTGGATCAGTGTGGAATGTATTTAACGCAGCTGTTTCAGAAGCGTTTAGGCGTAGGGTATGAAATCATAGAAGAAAAAGAAGTAGGAAACCACTTGAAATTTACGATTGGAGAAGGAGAGAAGCAGCTTTTAATTATCGGTCACTTTGACACGGTATGGGAAAAGGGAAGGCTGAGTCTAAGAACAGAAGGAAACAAGCTTTATGGTCCGGGAATTTTAGATATGAAAGGCGGCATTATACAATCTATATGGGCGATTAAAGCGATTCAAGAGCTTGGCTTATCGCTGGATAAAAAAATTGTGTTTTTTTGCAATTCAGATGAAGAGATTGGATCAATTTCCTCTAAAAAATATATAGAAGAAGAAGCACAAAGAAGTGAAGCAGTGCTAGTAGCAGAACCTGCGGTGGCGGGTTCAGGTGCGTTAAAAACGTCGCGCAAAGGAGCGGGGATTTTCACCGTAAAGGTGTGGGGACGAGCAGCCCACGCTGGTAATCACCACAAAGAAGGAATCAATGCTATTGAAGAGCTAGCGCGCCAAGTGATTTTTCTGCAGAGCTTAACCGATTATGAAAAAGGTACAACGGTGAACGTTGGGACATTTACCGGAGGCAGCGGTACAAATGTAGTGCCGGAATATGCAGAAGCGCACGTGGATTTACGTGTTTCTACAGAAGAAGAAGCAAAACGTATGACGGATATTATTTTGAATTTAACGCCCATTTTAAAAGGGATTAAGATTGAAGTAACAGGAGGCATGAATCGTCCTCCAATGGTTAAGTCTAAACAAACGGAAGAGTTATTTGAATGCGCTCAGTCAATTGCGGCCAAACTGGGTATGAAATTAGAAGAAGCAGCTGTTGGAGGCGGAAGTGATGGCAATTTTACAGCGGCTATTGGCATTCCCACGTTGGATGGATTAGGAGCATGCGGAAAAGGAATACATGCAGAATATGAACATATTCAAATTGATACGTTGTCCGAGCGTTCTTCTTTATTTGCGAATTTGCTGCTTCAAATATAAAAAAAGCCCGCCTCAAACGGCGGGACTAACCTGAAAGCTTATATTGGGAGAGTATAAGCTTTCTTTTTTATTTACTGCTTTCTTCTTGAAGAGAAAAAGCAGTTTCTTTCTTTTTAAATACCACTTTATCAAGAGCAAGGAACTGGCTTCCTGCAACAAATAAGTGAGCAGACGTGGCAATTAAGGCAATATCAAACTCAAACCCGCCAACGAATCCGCTTTTAAGCTTGGCTGTAAAAATAGCGCCAAGCATAACTGCCACAAATAAAGCAGCTACGACTCTTGTTGCTAGACCAAGAATAATCAGAACCCCACCTACAAGTTCAATTGTTGCCACAATATATGCCATGAAACCAGGGATTCCTAAGCTATCGAAGAAGCCTACTGTATTTTCAATTCCCCCTTGCCATTTTTGAAAGCCGTGTACTAAAAATGTAAAACCTAATACTAAACGAATAATAAGCGATCCAATTTCGACGTTTTTATTCACTTTACTTCCTCCTTTAAGTGTATTTGAAAAACACTACATTATGTAGTGTAAAAGCCCGTAAAAAGAAATGTAGCAATTAAATAAAGTCTTTCTTATTTGGATAATTTTACAACATTATGAACATCACACTACACATTGTAGTGTGATGTTTGTTCCCAGTCAAGTAAAAATATAAAATTAGATCATTTGGCATACAAAAAATTTCTGAAGGGCACTTGAAAAATCCTTTAATTATGTACAATTTAGTTCCTTATTTTCAATCTTATTCTCCAACATGCTATACTGATGGCGGAGGTGTTACGATGCGCTTAGAAAATAAAAGAGTTATTGCGCTTGTTAGTGCAGACTTTGAAGATCTAGAACTATGGTATCCAGTGATGCGTCTTCGCGAAGAAGGAGCAGAAGTACATTTAGTTGGAGAAAAAGCAAACGAAACGTACATGGGGAAATACGGTGTTCCAGCCGTATCGGACTATGCATTTAAAGATGTTGATCCAGCTGAATATGACGCTATTTTAGTACCTGGAGGCTGGGCGCCGGATAAACTGCGCCGCTACCCTGAAGTAATTGAAATGGTTCGTCATATGGATGAACAGCAAAAGCCAATCGGCCAAATCTGCCATGCAGGATGGGTATTAATCTCTGCAAAAATCTTAGATGGCCGAAACGTAACAAGTACGCCAGGAATCAAAGATGATATGGAAAATGCGGGAGCTATTTGGCATGATGAAGCAGTCGTAATCGACGGCCACATCATTTCAAGCCGCCGTCCGCCAGACCTTCCTCCTTATGCAAAAGCATTTGCTGATGTACTAGCAGAGCAATAAGAAAAAAGCCGAAACCATATTGGTTTTGGCTTTTTTATAAGATTCCCTAAAAAAAGAAATGATAAAGTAAATAAAAAATCATCATTAAAAAAGCGAGCAGATGCATCTGCTCGCTTTTGTTCGTGTTTCTTATCAGTAACTTGCTTTTTGCAAGTGTAAAAACAAAATGATTACTTTCTTTATAAAATCCATGATTACGGTTTTTGTATGTTTCATTGTTGTTAGGGCACAATTAGCATTGATTGTGCTTGCATGGATTTCATCCATTGCCGCGGTTTGTTTTTCCACATGATCGATTAACCTAAACGACGCAAGCCCTACCTCTCTTGCATCCTTACGGCTCCGAAGCCGATCCAGTGTGAATAAGTTTTGTTCAAAGACATGTGTCGAATGCCAGTATTTTTACCTTGCATTGTACGATACATCCTTTCAAGTTACTTTCACTATGTCCAGCTCTTAAAGAAAAGCCAGAAATCTAAATATAACACTTCAGTTGATCTATGTCAAATAGAAAAAATATTTTTTTCACGTGAAACAATTGCAGCTAAAACATGGTTAAGTAAAGGGATATCCTTTTTATATAGAAGAGTTTTTTGATACGATAAGCTAGAGGAATCCTAGAGGAGGATGAACAATGAACAAAAATGAACAGTTTCGAAATGATGTATTGAACAGTGTAGAATCATTAACATATGAACAATTAAATCAGCAGCCAGCATCTAATACATGGAGCGTTATGCAAGTATTAGAACATTTATATTTGATGGAGCGCATGATTGTTTCACGTGTAAAGGATCAGTTAGAAAACGGTGTAGATCAGCCAACCGAAGATAAGCCGTTTCATTTAGCGGTAGACCGTTCTCGAAAAGTAGATGCACCGGCTCAAGTTACGCCTTCTAATGAAAATCAGACATTAGAAGAAATGAAGAGTAAGCTGGCGGAATCAAGAGCGGCTTTAGTAGAGTTAGAAGAAACAGCCAGTGAAGAAAACCTAAAGCAAAAATCGTTTCCACATCCTGTGTTTGGGTTAATGGATTTAAAGCAATGGATTGATTTTATTGGCTATCATGAAAAGCGTCACCAAGAACAAATAGAAGAAATCAAAACAGCAATTGGCGCATAAAAAAACAGGCATTCCGCCTGTTTTTTTATTTTTGGACCAAAATAGGGTAATCCGACATCATCCATATCCCAACACTGTATGTTTGGGGATTATGGTTCCCTACGGTAGAGCCTGTTTGGATGGTAAATGAGAGTTGCAGAGGGTCTTGATCGTAATAAATTGTTTGCTTGGTGGAAGGGGAATAGAGTCGCTTCGGAGGGATTTTAGGAACCGTATCCGTCGTGTTAACAAAACAGCGGCTATTTGAAACAAGATTTGTGTATGTTTGAACGAATTGAGGATCCCCTACTCGAGGAGCTCCGTAGTTGTACATTGTAATTTCCGGAAAAGATGCGTTTGTGGCGACATCTAAGGCATGAAGAGCAGCGAGTGCGCCACCTAGGCTATGCCCCGTTATATAAATGGGCTTGGTGGGAAGCGATTTATATGTTTCAAAAATTTCATCACGGCATGATTCGTAAACGGCTAAAAAACCTTCATGAACGAGCCCAGCTCGTTGATTGTATGGATAGGGGCGCTGCCTAATGCGAGCATCAGCAATCCAATCTGCCTCAGATTGAGTTCCTCGAAAGGCAATTACGATAGAGTCATCAGATTCTAAAATAAAACCAAACCATTCTTGCACCCCTACGGCAGAAGCTTTAAACGATTTAATAAGCCGGTAGCCTTCAGGTACATCAAATGTGCCTCCCTGTGCGTATTGCTTATAAGCTAAGACGCACGCATAAAGAAGGTCTAGAGCTAAAGAACGATAAAATAAAGGCTCGATTCTCATCATTGTTTTTCACACCTTCTAATAGAAAATAACTCCTATAGCCTATGTGTTCTTGAGAAGAAAGGTGCAGATATCTCTTTTTTGAGAGCAATAATTATGGAGTGTAAACGATTTCTTATTGGATGTTTTTGAGGGGTTTATAACTTTTTTTGTGTATTTTAACTAAAAAAAAGTTTTAATTTAGAGTTTTATTGTTAAAATTTATAATTTAACTTATAATTTAAAATAGTCTGAATCAAAAAATAAGGGGGTTATCGTTTGGAGCAATTTGTAACGAGTTTGAATAATGTGCTATGGAGCACGCCTGTTATTTATGGGTGTCTTGCGATTGGCCTGTTTTTCTCGATTTTAACAAGGTTTTTACAGGTACGACACTTAAAAGACATGGTTATGCTGATGTTTCAGGGTAAAAGCTCAGAAGCAGGAGTTTCTTCCTTCCAAGCACTGTCTTTAGCGCTGTCGGGACGAGTTGGAACAGGAAATATTGCTGGAGTTGCGACAGCTATCGCTTTTGGAGGTCCAGGGGCTGTATTTTGGATGTGGGCAGTTGCTTTTATTGGTGCTTCTAGTGCATTCATCGAATCAACACTGGCTCAAATTTATAAAGTTAAGCAAGATGGCCAATATCGAGGTGGTCCAGCGTACTACATTGAAAAAGGAACAGGTATGAAATGGTATGGCATTTTATTTGCCATTGCAGCCCTTGTTGCGATGAGTATCTTAATGCCGGGCGTTCAGTCCAATTCCATCGCGCTTGGCATCGACAATGCATTTGGTGTTAGTCCAACGGTTACAGCAGTAGGATTAGTTATTATTCTTGCTTTTATTATTTTTGGAGGCGTTAAGCGTATTGCAGGGGTAGCCCAATTCGTTGTACCTTTTATGGCACTTGGGTATATTATTTTAGCTCTTATTATTATTGCCATGAACATTTCGGAGTTGCCGGGAGTTATCGCTCTTATTTTTAAAAGTGCTTTTGCATTAGATTCTGCTTTTGGAGGAATCGTTGGTTTAGCTGTTTCTTGGGGAGTGAAGCGCGGCATTTATTCAAACGAAGCAGGACAAGGAACGGGGCCGCACGCAGCAGCTGCAGCAGAAGTTTCACACCCGGCGAAACAAGGTCTTGTACAAGCTTTTTCGGTTTATATTGATACACTGTTCGTTTGTTCAGCAACAGCGTTTATGATTTTATTCACAGGCATGTACAACACGGAAGGACCGGGAGGTTCATTTATTATTTCAAATTTACCGGGTGTAGAAGCAGGACCTGGATTTACACAAGCTGCTATTGAAACAGTGTTGCCGGGGTTTGGAGCTGGCTTCGTGGCAGTTGCCCTATTCTTTTTCGCGTTTACAACGATCATGGCTTATTATTACATTGCTGAAACAAATATTGCTTATCTAACTCGCGGAAAGAACGGGAAGTGGGCTATGTTTGCATTAAAACTTGTCCTGCTGGGAGCTACGTTCTACGGGTCAGTGAAACAAGCCTCATTAGCTTGGGCGTTAGGTGATGCAGGACTTGGTATTATGGTATGGCTAAATTTAATTGCTATCTTAATTTTAGCTAAGCCTGCGTTAGTTGCATTAAAAGACTATGAAGCTCAGAAAAAACAAGGGGTAGACCCCGTATTTGATCCTGTTAAGCTAGGAATTAAAAATGCGGACTACTGGGAGAAAGAATATAAGAAAGATGAGTCACAAGTTTCGTAAACAAGAAAATCCTCACATTTGTGAGGATTTTTTTATGAAGAAAGTGAGACAGGCGAATTGTTTAAGTTATAGCGTTCCTTCAAACGATGAATACGGTGTAGTTCTTCAAGCAGGTGATGAATCGCAAGAAGTTCGTACAGCATGGTTGTTTCTGTTGAAAAAGGCTGATCCACTCTGTTTTCTTCCTGCTTATGTGCCCAAAACCTTTGTTTTAAAGTCAAAACAAGCGTTTGATGCTGCAAAGAGCTTTTATATTGTTCATTTTGTAAGACTTTATGAAAGGAAGTGAAAGTGTCCCAAATCACTTGATGTTTTGCACTTTGCAGCTGATGAGCGGGCAAATAAATTAAATTACCAATATGGTAGACAAGCTGCCTCATAAGAGAAAGTTTCTTATATTCATAGTGGAATTTTCTCATAGCTGTACGAGTGAAATGATGAAATTTCCATTCTTTTCGCTGATACTCACAAAGCGTCTCAATTTTTTCAATTTCAGCAGAAAGCTGCTGAAATTGAAGCTTTGTTTGTTTATGACAAGCGTGTACTTGAGAAAGTTCGCTTCCTCTTTGCTGTAAGACGCTACTCATTTGTTTTGAGAGATTTTGAATTTTCCTCGTAATAATCGGTGTATAATTAGGAGGAAGAACAATGATATTTACAAGTGAAGAAGTAAGCAGCCCAATACTAGTGGTCGCTAGGCGAATTAAAAATGATATGAAATAATGGTCGTGCACAATCGTCAGCATAGCCACTCCTGTTAGCGTTGCAACGAGTGTTCCGGCATGTAAACGCAATTTATAACAGGATATAATAGTAGAAACAGCAACAAGCATATAGGTAAGCGGCGTTACGCCTAAAAGAAATGTGTAAATCATGGCAAAAGCAGCTCCAATTGCTGAAGCAGGAAAGCGAATGAACGCTTTTTTGATAGAATCCGCAGCGGTTGGTTCAATCGTAACAATGGCTGTAATAACAGCGAGCATATACGGCCAGCCAACGGACTGACAAATGAGTGCAGTCAAAAAAACGGCAATGCCTGTTTTAATAATACGACCGCCTAAAAAATTAAATTTTTTTACGTTAATCATTATGCATACCTTCTTTAAAACAGTTAGTAGTTTAATTATAAGGCATATTAAGGTGATAGGAAAACACGTCTTAAAAACTAGCTTTCAAAAAACGAATAAATATACTATAATTTGTTTAAATATTTAAAAGAGGAGTACAACTAATGAAACAATTAATAAATGAAACAATTAATAAATTACAGGATACATTTTATGATGTAAGCAAATATATTGGACAAAATCCTGAGCTTGGCCATGAAGAATTTAAGGCTTGCAAAGCATTAACAGATGTTTTAAAAGAACAAGGGTTCACAGTTGAAATTGGTACATGTGACTTGCCAACGGCTTTTACCGCTGTTTATGACAGTCAAAAGCCAGGTCCATCGATTGGGTTTATGGCAGAGTACGATGCTTTGCCGGATCTCGGACACGCATGCGGACATAACTTAATTGGAACCATGTCAATTGCCGCTGGTATTGGTCTGAGTAAAGCAGTCGCAAAAACGGGCGGTAAAATATACGTATACGGAACGCCTGCAGAGGAAACACGAGGCGGCAAAGTAACGATGGCTGAACAAGGTATTTTTAATCATTTAGACGTAGCTATGATGGTGCACCCTTATTACTGTCATCAAAAAAGCGGGCGTTCTCTTGCGATGGATGCGATTCAGTTTGAGTTCTTCGGAAAATCTGCACATGCAGCCGCTGCCCCTCATGAAGGAATCAATGCACTAGACGGTGTATTACAAACGTTCAATAGCATTAATGCGCTTCGCCAGCATGTGAAGCCGGATGTACGTATTCATGGAGTGATTACAGAGGGTGGCAAGGCGGCCAACGTTGTACCGAATTATGCAGTAGCACAATTTTATGTTCGCGCTTCAACTCGTGCATATGTAGATGAAGTAACAGATAAGGTGAAGGCATGTGCACATGGTGCTGCTTTAGCGACAGGAACAAAATTAAAAATCTCAAACTATGAGTTTTCTTATGATGATATGCAAACGAATCAAACATTATCCGACGTCTATACAAATAATCTCATCTCATTAGGTGTGAGCGAGCAAAGCATTACGGAAGACCAAGGCGATCATGGATCTTTAGATATGGGGAATGTGAGTCAGGTTGTTCCGGCTATTCATCCGTATATTCAAATTTGTGATGATTATTTTGTTTGTCATACGCACGAATTTAGAGAAGCAGCTTTAAGTGAGCAAGGAAGAGAAGCAATGATACTTGGTGCAAAAACAATGGCATTAACAGGGTATGACGTATTAACCAATCAAACGCTGCTCCAAAAAATTAAAGAAGAATTTAATGCTACAAAGTAAGAGATAATAATAAAACCATACTAAATAATACGCTTGCAGTGGCAAGCGTATTATTTAGTATGAGAAGTGGGACTGAATGGTTCGAAAAATTTGACCGTGGCGCTGTTCATCGCTCGCAGCTCGAACAATGCGGCTTTGAATTCGAGCATTTGTGATTCTTCTAGCGATTGATTGATAAAATGGAACGGTTTCTACTTCATCTTTAATGGATTCAGAGACCCCTTCTTGAAAAGTATTTGGCAGTTTTATGTTTAATGAAATCTGTGGGTAGCTGCCTGATAAATCATAATAGGCTTTAGAAAACCAGTCAAAGTGTTTAATTTCATCCTGCCGAATACCTAATATAGCTTGTTGAAACTGATCATTAGGAGCCAGCTCTGCTAGGCGTGTATAGTAGTGAATAGCGGAAAACTCATCGTTTACAGCTTTGTTTATATCTCTTAAAAGCTGTTCGTCTAGTCTTGTATCATCTTCCCAATATTCTTCATGCCGGGAGTAAAATTCATACATATGGATATACCTCCTCACCGTTTTGTTCTCTTGTCGTCACCATCATCGTATGTATAGACAAGAAAAGGCGTACATTAAAAGAAAAAAGTTTAACAAAATGGTAAAAAGGGTATGTGCAGAGAATAGTATCAAAAAAGACAGAGGTTATCTTATGATTAAAATTGTAGCTAAAACCAAAGAAGGAGCTATTAAAGAGATAGAAATGAATGAGATTCGTTCAAGCCATGACTTTCAATGGTATTGGGTTGATTTTTACAATCCCACCGAGGAAGAAAAAAAGCAGCTTGAACAATTTAATTTTCATCCTTTAGCAGTTGAGGACTGTTTGAATCAAGGTCAGCGGGCTAAATTTGAGTTGTATGATGAGCATTATTTTTTAGTGTATTATGCACTTCATAAAGAAGAGCTTGAGCACTTAGAAGTATCTGCATTTGTGGGGGATAACTTTTTAGTCACTTACCACTTGGACAAGCTAACGAGCGTGGCTAGAGTGTGGGAGCTTATCAAAAAAGACCCTGAGGCTACCGAAGATGGAACATGGGATATCATGTATGAACTCTTAGATCATACCGTTGATGAATACTTCCCTGTGCTTTATAAATTTGAAGATCACATAGACGACATTGAAGACAATGCAAAAGACGAACCTATGGATGAACTAATGAGGCAGCTTTATGACATCCGAAGTGATTTGTCACGAATGCGCCGGATTTTAAACCCCATGAGAGATTTAATGTATCGTATTATGTCAACCAATGCGTTAAAAGCAAAAGAGCAGGTTCGCTATTTTAATGATATTTATGACCACCTATTAAATATGATTGAAATTATGCAAGCAAGCAGGGATTTGTCAAATGATATTCGAGAAAGCTTTATGTCCATCAACTCGGATCGTATGAATTCAATCATGTTTACGCTAACGCTGATGTCAGCTATTTTCTTACCGTTGACGTTTATTGCTGGCCTCTATGGCATGAACTTTTCATATATGCCGGAACTGACGGGAAAATATAATTATTTTATTGTACTGGGCATTATGATTGGGCTTGTAGGCGTAATGGTCTTTGCCTTTTATAAAATGGGATGGTTCAAATATCGAAAAGGACCTAAACTATAAAGTAGATTGTTAACCTTCCTGTATAAATGTTCATCAACTCAGTAAAAATGAAATTAAATAAGCGAAGATCTTATCTGCCTCTAGATAAGATCTTTTTCTTGTGCTATAAACAAGGAAAGCAGGGAAGCGAGGGAAGAATGTGAAACACGGAAGAATGGGGCTGCGAAGCATCACGGTGCTGCTTGTATGCATGGTGGTAATTCTATCGCTATTGTTAACGGATTTATTAGTTAGCAGTTCAATTGGAAAAAACATCCGAGATCAACAGGCTGAAAAAGCTCGGACTATTGCTACAATTATTTCAGAATCAACGAACGTGAAAAAAGGACTAGAGACAAAAACACCTCAGTCAATTCAGGAATTTACTGAACGAATTCGTAAAAAATCAAGCGTCTTGTTTATCGTTGTTATAGATATGAATGGAATCCGCCAATCTCACCCAGATCCTAAAAAGATAGGAAAGAGGTTTGCCGGAGGCGATGAGCAAAAATCATTGCACGGGAAATCTTATGTATCTGTATCAAAAGGAACGCTTGATAAATCTCTGCGCGCTTTTGCACCTATTTATAATGAAAAAAATCAACAAATTGGCGCAGTGGCTGTGGGGATTTCTTTGAATAATGTAAATGAAGCGATTAGAGATGGGCATCGTCGAATTGTTTTAGGTTCATTAATTGGCTTACTTGTAGGCGTTCTTGGTGCTATTTTATTAGCGAATTACATAAAGAAAATTTTATTTGGCTTGGAACCTTCTGAAATTGCTAAAATTCTAGAAGAGAGAAGCACCATGCTGCAGTCGGTTCGTGAAGGAGTGATAGCTGTTGATAAAGAAGGTAATATTACACTTGCTAATCGTTCTGCACGCCGCTTATTTGTTAAAGCAGGGTTAGCACCAGAGCCAATCGGTTTGTCTATTCGAGAATATATGCCCACCTCCAGATTGGACGACGTTTTGTCTACGGGGGAATCTCATTATGATGAAGAGCAAGTCATAAATGGAGTAGCCATTGTAGTTAATAGGGTTCCGCTAGTGGTAAACGAAGAGATTGTAGGAGCACTTTCTACGTTTCGGGATAAAACAGAAGTTAATATCTTAGCAGAACAGCTAACAGGTGTTAAAATGTATGTGGAAGCGCTTCGAGCACAATCGCATGAATTTATGAATAAACTTCATGTGATTTTAGGAATGGTGCAGATGAATTATTATGATGAGCTAAAAACGTATATTCATCAGCTTGTTAATCATCGTGTCGATGAATCTAGTTCAGTGACTAAATCTATTAAAGATCATGCGTTGGCAGGGTTTCTCATGGGCAAAATGAGTTATGCTAGAGAGGAAAGCGTAGAACTGACGTTTTCCGCTGATGAAGTTATTCCAGAACCTTCAGAATCCACACGTTACTCATCATCTCATTACCATTATTGGAAATTTAATTGATAATGCAATTGATTCAGTTTGTCATCAAGCCTCTAAAAAAGTGTCCATTATGCTTGTGTATAAAAACAATAAGCTTACGATTCAAGTTACGGATACAGGCTGCGGCATTCCTTCCGATACAATGAATCAGATTTTCAAGAAAGGCTTTTCTACAAAAGGAACGAGCAGAGGGTTTGGGCTGCATTTAGTGAAGCAAACGATTGATGAACTAGGTGGCCAAATCGTTATTGACTCATTTATAAATAGCGGCACCACATTCTATATTGATATTCCGTACGAAACAAGGAGAGATCAAGTTGATTAAAGTATTAATTGTTGAAGATGACCCAATGGTTGCTCAGTTTAATCAAAAGTACATTGAAGAGATAGAGGGGTTTACAGTGGTCGCTGTTGCTCATTCGGGTCATGAAGCCTTAGTGAAGGTAAATGAATATCAAGTTGATTTAGTACTGCTTGATATCTTTATGCCTGGGCAAAATGGTTTGAGAGTTTTACAAGAGATTCGAACAAAGCAAGAGGAAATAGACGTCATTTTTATCACCGCTGCTTCGGATGCCCAAACGATTCAGCAAGCTTTACGCTATGGAGCGATTGATTATTTGATTAAGCCTTTTACATTTGAACGCTTTTATCAAGCACTTTCGGCTTATAAACAAACATTTCGTACGTTAAAACAGCAACCTCAGCTTAATCAACAGGAATTAGACGGGCTGCTGTCTAATAAAAAAATAAAAGAAGCTCCGGTAGAGCCGTTGCCTAAGGGTCTAACGACAGGAACATTAGAAGTCATCGTAGAAGCCATTGTGCATCTTAAAGATCACCCTTTTTCGACCGATGATGTGGCTGAAAAAACGGGAATTTCAAGAGTGTCTATTCGAAAATATTTAAAATTTCTAACAGATATAGGTCTTCTTGGAGAAAGAATGACTTACGGCACAATAGGACGTCCTGTGTATGCGTACTTATACAATGAACAAAACCGTCACTTGCTGCATCACTACCTCGTTGACTTTGAAAAATAAAAAGATTTACCTGTCAGAGACGTCCGGTGTTATTTTGTCGGTGTGAGAATATTTTACTGTAGAGTGCCGGTGAGTTAAGTGGTATGGTTGATAATAACAAAGGAAAAAAAACAAGTCGTTTGACTGAAAAAGAGGTGGTTTCTTGATTGAAAGCATAGAACGCTTGACTGAATTACTGTTATCAGGGAATCAAGATGAAGCTTGGAATATTGTGTGGAAAAAAAGACAGCAGGGTTTCGACACATTTTATATTTTTCAGCAATTCATTTCAGTGTCAATGGCTCAAATCGGTATGATGTGGGAAGAAGATGAAATTTCAGTGGCTGATGAACATTTAGCTACTACTACCTGTGACTATGTTTTGTCACGCTATCAATTGTGTATAAGACAAGAAGTTATTAAAAGTGAAAAAAAAGGTCTGTTTTTGTGTATAGAAAATGAACAGCATTTTTTAGGTTTAAAAATGATTTCCATTCTCTTTGAAGAGCACGGATGGCAGACGAAACTTTTAGGAGCAGATTCTCCGCTTTTACATGCAACGCACGCTGTTGAACAATGGAAACCTGATTTAGTAGGAATCTCGTTCAGTTTAACTCATCATATAGAAAAAGCAAACGAATATATAGAAGGATTAAAAAAGACAAAACATCAGCCGCTTATTTTAGTTGGAGGCCGAGTAGTTTCAAACTATAAGTTTCCTCTTGTTCAAACAAATCAAGTTCGATTTATTGCACAGCTAGAGGAGTTGAAAGAGCTTTTTCATTATCAATCAATTAGGGGGATTAAGGTTGTCGACTATTAAATATGCTCCGCTTCCTGCTTTTATTATGGATGAGGAAATGAATATTCTAGCGCAATCTGATGAAGCAGCCGCTTTATTCGGAGAGGTTCAACATTTTTTAGAAATTGTTGATGAAGATAGTCAGAACAAAGCTAGAAAACGATTAGGAAAGAAGGAAAAAATAAAAACAGAATTAGTCATGCATTCGCGTAAATCTAAGATGTCTCTTTATACCGTGAATTGCAAATGGGAGCAAGATAAGGCGCATGTAATATGTGTAGAGGAAGATTCTCAAATTAGAATTCTCTCAGAAAAAATCGAACAGCATACAGCGCGTTTATCTGAAACAGACTTAGAACTGCTGCTGCAAAAAGAACGATTAGAAAAGGCCATGAACCGAGTTATAGAGCTGTCGGGACCGTTTATTCATTTATCGAACAACATGGTGCTTATACCTCTGTTTGGCGATTTATTTGAGGAAGTCATCATGAAAAATGAACATCGGCTGCTCAGACAAATAGATGAGGAAACGGTTGATCGAGTTATCATTGATTTTAATGGAATCGGTCAAATTGATGAACGAGGTGTTGCAGCCCTAGAACATTTAATATGGGAATTTCAGCTAATGGGCGTACAGATTTATTTAACAGGTGTGACACCCGATCACAGTCAATGGCTTCACCAGTATCATTTTCAAGCAAATGTAAAATCTATTAGTAACCTAGGTCAGGCCATTCATCAATTTTTTACAACGGCATGAAATGGCTACAAAAAGTGAACACTTCATATAAAGGCAATAAGACAGGGGATCAATACGGATAAACAGGTGATTAAAATTTGGTGAAACACGCGCGTAAAGTAGCTTTAAGAATTTCAATTATATATATCATTATTGGCGCTGTATGGATCTTGATATCTGATAATATATCTAGAACATTAGCGCAAGGTCGTTTTGAAGTATATATTTTTTTTCAACAATACAAAGGTTGGTTTTTTATTTTAGCTACGGGTATTATTTTGTATGGGTTGGTATATAGGAGAGCTTATAAACTAGTGGAGTCCCAGCAAGAGCTCGTAGTGAAAGAACACGAACTTCAAACGAGCAATCAGCACTATCAATCTTTGTTCAAACATAACCCTGATGGTGTTTTTGAAATAAGTAAAACGGGTGAAGTACTTCTTGCTAACCCGGAAGGTGAAGCAATCGTTGGATACTCCAGTGAAGAACTGCAAAAGATGAAACCTTCAGCTCTTATCGCAGCTGAAGAGTTTGATATGTGTAAAGAGTATTTTAAAGAAGTGCTGAATGGAAAAGGTGCTAAGTTCGAAATGAATGTGATCAATAGAAAGCGAGAAAGACGGTTGCTTAGGTGTTCTTTGCTTCCCATTATTGTTCATAAGCAGGTAGTAGGTGTATTTATGATTGCACGCGATATTACTACATACCGCCAAGATGAAGAGCTTATGATAACCTCGGAAAAAATGTCGGTTATTGGACAAATGGCAGGTGCCGTAGCACATGAAATTAGAAACCCCCTTACTTCTTTAAAAGGTTTTGTACAGGTTATGCAAGCCTCTAAGGAAACAAATGACACATATTTAGATATCATGATGTCTGAAATCGACCGCATCAACTTAATCTCCAGTGAAATGCTCATTCTTGGAAAAAAGCAGCATGTATCTTTTGAAAAGACCAATTTATGCGAGATTTTAAAACAAGTTATTACGCTAATGGAAGCGCAGGCCAATTTAAATAATGTTTCTATTTTATTGAAAGAAACAGCAAAAAGGCCTATTTATGTTTCGGCTGATGCAAATCAGTTGAAACAAGTGTTCATCAATGTGATCAAAAACGGTGTAGAAGCTATTATTGAGAAAGGCCATATTACAATAACAGTTGAAGAAAAAGATACACGAGCATTGATTCACTTCGAAGACAATGGAATCGGAATGAGTCAAGAGAGGATTGAACAAGTAGGGACGCCGTTTTATTCTACAAAAGAAGCTGGAACGGGCTTAGGGCTGGCCGTGTGTTACAAAATCATGGAGCGTCATCAAGGTACCATGCATTTTAAAAGCGGTAAAGGAAAAGGGACAACGGTTACTATTGATATGCCAATTACAGAACGAAACAGCCGCCTTTCGTAGTTCAGAGAGGCGGTTGTTTTCTTGAAAAAGAGGAAGTAAGCAGCTGAGCCCTTTGCGTCCGGATTCATATAGGACATAAAACCTCCTTCTTATACAAGTTTTCGTCCATAATAAAGAGGATCATATTGTTTTCTATAGAAGCAATAGTGTATCATAGTTGAAGCTATGTATATCGATGTAGAAAAGTTAAGGCAACAATCGACTTTTCTACTGACGGATTGACAGGGTCCTTTGGGATAAGGAAGGTTTATTTATAAATAGAAATTAAGGTCAGTATTAACGCACATGGCCACTGATACATTCGTTTAATTGAAATAAAAAAATCGTTTATAATATCGAGAAAAGCATGGAAAAGGAGATAGATATGAGTCAGTTTATAGAGACTTTACAGCCTTTTTTACAAGAGGCGTGGAAAAAAGCAGGGTTCAATGAGCCTACTGCCATTCAAACGAAAGCTATTTCAGAGATTTTAGCTAATAAAGATGTAATAGGAGAATCCCCAACGGGAACAGGAAAGACACTGGCATATTTGTTGCCTGTCTTACATCGCATTCAGCCGGGACCATCTCATGTTCAAGCGGTTATTTTAGCATCTTCCCATGAATTAGTTATGCAAATTCATGGTGAAATTCAAACTTGGTCGCAGGGAAGCGGTATTTCAAGCGCTGCGTTTATTGGCGGAGCAAATATGAAACGGCAATTAGAAAAACTCAAAAAGCGCCCTAATATCATTGTTGGTACCCCAGGACGTTTGAACGAATTAATTAAAATGAAGAAATTAAAAATGCACGAAGTCAAAACAATTGTGATTGATGAAGCGGATCAATTGTTTGTACCTGAGCATGTTCAAACGGTTCAACAGATTGTAAAAATGGCGTTAAGTGATCGTCAAATCCTAGTCTTCTCAGCTACTGTATCAGAACGTACCAAATCGCTAGCGAAAGACATGATGAACCAGCCTCTTGAAATAGAGGTAGGAAGAGATGAACTCCCAGCTTCGAAGGTAGAGCATGTATACATCAAAAGTGAAGCTAGAGATAAAGTGGACGTGCTTAGAAAACTAGTTCGTCAAGAACAAATGAAAGCTTTAGCCTTTTTTAAAGGGATTGATACTCTGATCGAGTTTGAAGAAAAATTAACATTTAAGCGTGTAGAAGCAGGCTCTTTACACAGTGAAACGAAAAAAGAAGATCGTGCTACGACGATTAAAGGTTTTCGAAAAGGAGATTTCCCTGTCTTATTAGCAACGGATGTCGCAGCTAGAGGATTAGACATTAAGGGATTGACGCATGTAATTCATATCGATGTTCCTCAAGATGCAGATCAATACGTACATCGCTCAGGTAGAACAGGCAGATCGGGAGCAGAAGGTACAGTCATTTCTCTTGTCACTGAACGAGAAGAGCGAAATTTAAAACAAATCGCACGTGAACTTCAACTTTCATTAGCGAAAAAAGAGCTTTATATGGGCGAAATCGTCGATGAAGGTACAAAAGAGCAGTCCCGTACAGCTAAAAAACCTTCAAAAAAGCCATTTAACAAGAAAAAGAAACAAAAAGGTCGGATGTAAACTAGGTATTCTTCCTTTTTATAACAGCAGTGTCACAACCTAAAAAGCAACGTCTACTGCTTTATTACAGCAGCCTGGCGTTGTTTATTTTCTCTATTTCCCCTGTATAAATAAGTAAAAAAAGAGAAATGTAGATATTTTTTCCTAGGTATGAAAATAGTTTGAATGATGGATTTTGTTTTTTGTAACCTTATTTTAACATTACTTTAAGAGACTTCTAATAAAAGAGGAAGAAGGACGTGGGGACATTTTATGGATGCAATTGATGATCTCTTTGACGACATAGAGCGAAGAAGAAAAAGCAAAGAATATAGTCGAGATGCAGATCAATTAGAATCATATTTACATGAAGTTCAACGTATCATGGAATTTCTTGAAGAAGGTATCTATCTGTTTCAAAATTCGCACCAACAATATGCGTCAGATTGGTCAGGGCGTTCTAAGAGCTCATATGAGGATATTTATAATGATATTACGCAATCCACTTTTCATCTGTACGACGTAAGGGATGAATTGTTTCAAACTTTACGCTTAGAAATTTCACGATTAAGAGAGCTAGCATCGGCGTAATAAATAACATTATCGACTCACTCTTTTAGAAAGTGAGTCTTTCCGTATAGGCTTAAAAAAGGTTTGGATGATGACTGAAGGCTTACAAGAGATAGGGGGACGGACATACATGGAGATAAAAGTAAATCCAGAGGTGCTGCAGACATTTGCAGAGCGAATTCAACAGTCTCATTCACAGACGACTGATGCACTTCAAAAACTAAGCTGGGAAGCTACAAATCTACATTTCTTGTCTGTTGCAGATATTGATAAAGTGCTGGACTTGCAGGAAGAGTTACAGCATATGATTCGCAAACTTGATTCGCTAACGGAAAATGCACATTTATTAGTAAAAGACACTGCGGAGCAAATGAGAAAAGCAGATGGAGAGCTAGAAGGCTCTTCAGGCTGGACGGAGTTTTGGTCGAGCGTATGGAGCGATGGGAGCGCCCATTCGCAAGATACGTGGAATGACATAAAGAACTTAAAAGAATGGAACACGTATGACAATATGCATAGAACGATTGAAAAACCTCTAGGTACTCTTAATGTTATGTGGAATTCGCTTTCTATGTCTTGGGAAGAAAAAGTAGTGAATGGTTCTACATGCAGTCGAACGGAATTTTTCACTTATGGGGTTATTCAAATGGGATTGGGCATTTTAAGTCAGGAGATGAATCCTTCAAACATTATGTTTAGTGACAGCACAGAGGAAGTGAAGAGAGAATGAATGAAGTATATGATGGCGCTGGAAGTGAAATGGTACAGTTCCTTACAGGGTTGTCTCAGCAATGAAGTATACATTTAATTTATTAGAAAAATCGTTAATTGAAGCAATGAAAGATAATAAAAAAATTGCTCAATTTTATAAAACTTTAATGAATAGCAATTTATGGCTAGTTGTTAGCTCAGAACATGTAGCATCAGATATATTAATTGCAGAGCACTACGTTCAGACGATGAAAAGTGCAGCGTATCGATATTTACCTGTTTTTTCGTCAAAATATCCGATTGAACAGATGCTAAAAGATGAAAAGACCGTATGTGTATCATTTAAGGATATGCTGCCTGTATTAAATGAAGAAATAGCCATATTACTTAATCCTGACACGCCTCTCTCAAAATTATTCATCCCGGAAGAAATAAGAATGTTAAAAGAAGATAAAAATTATTTTAAGCAGTAGCCAAGGCGATAACAAGCACATGTCCTTTTTTCAAGCATGTCTGAATCTTAAATAAATAGGATATATATAGGCAGGGCCTTAAACAGGCTGCTGCTTTTTTATTACTAGTAAATAGTTCTATAGATAATAAATAGAAATGTAATTTAATAGTCTTATAGTTTTTATTTTCCTTTAAATAGGTACCTATAGATTAGATGGAAAAGGTTTAAATGAGAACAAAATCTTGGTTTTTTAGGTTTTATTTGCATTTTTTAGGGGTACTTGTAGATACATATTCTCATTTTTGGAGGCTTTTGCAAGTAACCTTTGACCTTATCACTAGAGTTTCTTACAATAATAGTAAATATATAAACCGAAGGAGAGATATGTATGTCAGGAATTATTCGCGTAACACCAGCAGAGCTTCGCGACATGTCAGGTCGCTATACTAACGAAAGCGGTCAAGTTCAAGAACTAGTAAGCCGTCTTGATACAATGAAAAATCAACTTCAAGATATGTGGGAAGGTGCTTCAAGCGAAGCGTTTGCTGCTCAATACGAAGAATTAAAACCTTCTTTCGTTGAAATGTCTAACCTACTTACAAAAATTGCTAAGCAATTAGACGACTCTGCAAATGTTCTTGAAGATACAGATAACCAAATCGCTAGCCAAATCCGCGGTTAACTTCATCTAATAATCTAAGTGAAGTAATAAAAGGAGCGCCCCATTCTCAAAAGATGAAGGCGCTTTTTCTATGTTTTGAGGTGATGAAACCCTATGTATATAGAAGTAACAGTAGACTTAAAGCACTATACAGGTGATCGGTTCGATTTGCGACTATCAAACTATCATTCAATCAAAAAAGTAGTCGAGATCGTTTGGCAAGCTAAAAAGATTACTCAATCACCAAAGGACGGTGCGTGGATACGTGTTTCAAATAAAAATCTTATTTTCTCGGGAAATGAGACGATGATTAACTGCGGAATTACCACAGGTGATTGTATCGAAATTCTCTAAAGGAGTCTATTAGAATGTCAGAGAAGAAACCGACTTACTTAGAAGAGCAGCTCGAAGCTGTAATGACACGTCATAATAATGAATATACATTTGTTTTTCAAAAAGAAAAAATTCGACTTGATCGTTCTGTTGAAATTGAAATGTTAAAGGATGTAAACACGGCTTTTCAAAAAGAAATCATGATGAGCGATGATGAACTTAAAATAACAATTAAGCCTACCTCTGAATTTCAACCTTTTACAGCATTAAAGGGAAAAGAAGAACAGCAAAAGTGGCTGTTTGCAGATCAGCTTATCAAAAAGATAAAGCAGCATTCTTTTTCAAGGCTGCATTTGTTGATTTGTCCAGAAAATATCATTTTTGATAAAAGTTTAAGTCCTGCTTTTTTACATTATGGAGTGAAAGAAAGTTTACCTCCTTATGAACCTAACGAGGAACAAAGCTTTCAGGAGTTAAAGGCTACGATAGCGGCGGCTGTTGACTCATCGCATACATTTGAACAGTATTTTAAGTTATACGAGACCTTGCAATTAAAAGAAGACGCTAAAAAAATAATGCATATCAGCAATGAGGAAGAGTTGAGTCAATTTGTTCAGCATAAGCTAACCCAAATTGAAAAACATCAAAAGACACTTGTTCAACTTCCTCAAAAACGCTGGACCATTTTTAAGTTTTCATCTGTCGGTATACTTGTCTTATTAATTCCAGCTCTTATTTATACTTTTTATTCTTATTTTTTTGCTCAGCCGAAACAAGAAGCATTTGTAGAAAGCAACGAATACTTTCTTGAAAAAAACTACAGCAAAGTAGTCGACACACTTGAAGATTACGATATTGAAAGTATGCCTAAAATTGTGCAATACGAAATAGCAACCTCCTATCTTGTTAATGAAAAGTTGGGAGAGGAGCAAAAGGCAAATGCTTTAAAGACTATTACGCTTCAGTCAGAATCCTCAGTACTTTGCCTATTGGTTTTACATTGGCCGAGGAGACAACAAAAAAGCTTTAGAAGTGAGCAGGTTGTTAGAAGAACGTTCGTTAATTATCTATGCATTAATGAAATACGAAGGTCAGCTAAAGACAGACAACGATTTAGCGGCTGATAAAAAGCAAGAAGAGCTTGATAAAGTAGCGAATGAACTGGAAGAATTCAAGAAAGAAAATGATCAGCAAGAAGCGGAAGCAGCCAAGCAGCAAGAAGAGAAACAGGCTGAGGAAGCACAGGCGGCCAAGCAGCAGGAAGAAGAACAGAAAGCTGCAGAAGCCGAGAAAAAGAAACAAGAAGAGCAGAAAAAACAGCAGGAAGATCAATCGAAGTAGGGAGGTAGTTGTATGAATATGCTTTGGATAGTTAGTGGGCAAACGTATCAGCAGCTGCCTATAGATTTTAAAACCTTTCGCCAAGCAACGGTTGGAAACACTCAGCATCAAACGTTTACTTTTTCCTATCCGTTTGAGAAAGGTCAAATGACGCTGTCATCTGAAAAGAACGGCCGGCTCTTGATTTCCTACGGAGAAGAAAGGATAGCAGAGCTATCTGTTTCTGAGTCGTTTGTATGGCGAGAACAAGGACAGGCTTTAACCTTTGCCCTTACAGAGACGGCTGTTAAAGAAGCTGTCTATTATATTGATTACGAATCAGAAGTCTCGTTTTCCACAAGTGATGAAGCAGCTGATGTGTATCAGCAGAAAGAAAAGTATGTAGTAGAGCCAAAAGAAGGATTTTACTTATCAAAGATAAACGGGAAGTGGAAGGTCTTTTATAACCAAGAACGGTTTTATCTTAATGGACACCGAATAGAAGAGAATAGGAACCTTCAGCCCGGAGATCTTATTTTATGGTCTTCTATGACGATTCAATTGATCGAAAAAGATTTGCTGAAGATTCAAAGCTACTATGATTATGCATCTAAGCTTCCGGCTACGGCGCAACCTATTTCTGAAATGAAAAAGAAGTACCCGGTTTATAGACGGACACCGCGCATGATATATGATTTGCCTAATGATAAGGTGAGCTTGTCCTTTCCGTCTCAAGACAATGATGAAAATAACCGAAGCTTATGGCTTACCATTTTACCCCCATTAGTCATGCTTTTAGTCATGGGTACGGTATCGATTATTCAGCCCAGGGGAATTTTTATTATTATATCTGTCATGATGTTTACGACCACGCTGATTGTATCTACCGTTCAATATTTCAAAGATAAAAAACAGCGCAAGAAGCGCCAAGAGCGTCGTCGTCGAATTTATACAAAGTACTTAGAGAACAAGCGCGAGGAATTACAAGAACTAGCATCAGTTCAACGAGACGTATTATCTTATCATTTTCCAACGTTTGAACGAATGAAATATTTAACAGAACAGATTTCCGATCGAATTTGGGAACGAACTGTGGAAAGCAGTGATTTCTTACAGGTGCGTCTTGGAAAAGGAACAGTTCCTGGAAGCTACCAAATTTCTTTAAATAGCGGAGATATGGCTAATCGAGAAATTGATGATTTGCTTGAGCAGTCTCAGCACATGGAAAAAGTCTATCGAGAAGTCAAAAATGCGCCTGTTACCGCTCACTTAGGTTTAGGCTCTATCGGTCTGGTAGGAAAGATGAAGACGGTGAAGAATGAACTGCATCAGCTTGTAGGACAGCTGGCATTCTCCCACAGTTATCATGATGTGAGATTCGTATTCATTTTTGATGAAGAAGAATATAAAGAGTGGGAATGGATGAAATGGCTCCCTCATTTTCAGCTGCCTCATTCTTTTGCGAAAGGCTTCATTTATAATGAACAAACGAGAGATCAGCTTTTATCTTCTATTTACGAAATGCTGAGAGAACGCGACTTAGATGAAGCAAAAGGAGAAGGGGTTTTTTTGCCTCACTTTGTTTTTATTATTACGAATCAGCAGCTAATTGCAGATCACGTTATCTTAGAGTATTTAGAAGGGTATCACCCTCATCTTGGGTTCTCTACGATATTTGCGGCAGAGACGAAAGAAAGCTTAACGGAGCATGTTCACACACTCGTTCGTTATATTAACGAATCCGAGGGGGATATATTAATTCAAAAGCAAAAAGCTGTGAATATTCCATTTCAGCTTGATAAACACACGCTTGATTATAATGAAAGATTTGCAAGGATGCTGCGGACATTGGATCACCAAGTTGGCATGACCAACTCAATTCCAAATAGCGTTTCATTCTTAGAATTATTTAAAGCAAGAGAAATTGGTGAGCTGGATATCGTGCAAAGGTGGCACACCAATGAATCAGCTAAGTCGCTAGCGGTTCCAATTGGTTTAAAAGGAAAAGAAGATATTGTTGAACTAAATCTTCACGAAAAAGCTCACGGCCCTCATGGATTACTTGCAGGTACGACGGGGTCAGGGAAAAGTGAATTTTTACAAACGTACATTCTTTCTCTAGCGGTGAATTTCCACCCCCATGAAGTCGCATTTTTATTGATTGACTATAAGGGCGGAGGAATGGCTCAGCCGTTTAAAAACATGCCTCACCTGCTTGGAACCATTACAAATATTGAAGGAAGTAAGAATTTTAGTACAAGAGCCTTAGCTTCTATTAAAAGTGAATTAAAGCGACGCCAACGCTTGTTTGATAGATATGAAGTCAATCATATTAATGATTATACAGATTTATATAAGCAAGGTATGGCAGAAGAACCTCTGCCTCACTTATTCTTAATCTCGGATGAATTTGCTGAGTTAAAAAGTGAAGAACCAGAGTTCATTCGCGAATTAGTCAGCGCGGCGCGAATTGGACGTAGTCTAGGCGTTCATTTAATTTTAGCAACACAAAAGCCAGGCGGTGTTATTGACGATCAAATTTGGAGTAATGCGCGCTTTAAAGTAGCGTTAAAAGTCCAAGATGCCGCTGATAGTAAAGAAATCTTAAAAAATGCAGACGCTGCTTCTATTACGGTGACGGGTCGAGGCTATCTGAAGGTTGGAAATAATGAAGTGTATGAACTGTTTCAGTCAGCTTGGAGCGGCGCGCCGTACATGGAAGATACGTATGGGGCTGAAGATGAAGTAGCCATTATCACAGATATCGGGTTGATTCCTTTATCTGATGTATCTACTCAGCAGACGTCATCCAAACAAGCGGAAGCAGAAATTGATGTTGTGGTGCAAAAAATCGAACAAACGCAGCAGGAATTAGGTATCAAAAAATTAAATAGTCCATGGCTGCCGCCTCTTAAAGAGAGATTGCTTCGCAGTGAGTACAAAGAGAAGCGAGACGGCGTATTCCCAATTGGCTTAATTGATGAACCTGAAAAGCAAAGTCAAACGGTATATAACTATCAGCTGATGGACGATGGAAACATTGGTATATTTGGTTCGTCAGGATACGGTAAATCGTTTACAGTCATGATGTTGCTTCTTAGTCTAGCTGAAAGACAGAGCCCAGAGCAGCTTCATTATTACATTTTTGACTTTGGGAACGGTACGCTGCTGCCGCTTCGTCAGCTGCCTCATACGGCGGATTATTTCTTAATGGATCAAATGCGTAAAATTGAAAAATTCATGACGATTATCAAACAAGAAATCGCAAGGCGAAAGCAGTTATTTCAACAGCAGGAAGTTAGCAATATCAAAATGTATAATGCTCTAAGTTCAGAAGAGCTTCCTCTAATTTTTATCACGATTGATAATTTTGATCTTGTTAAAGAAGAAATGCAAGATCTAGAAATGCAGTTCACACAGCTTGTGCGTGACGGCCAGTCTTTAGGAATTTATATGATCTTTACCGCGACGCGCGTGAATTCTATTCGTCAGTCACTTATGAATAACTTGAAAACGAAGGTGGTTCATTACTTAATGGATCATTCAGAAGCGTATTCTATTTTAGGACGTACGCCGTATGCGCTGGAGTCTATTCCAGGTCGGGCTATTATCAAAACGGATCAACCTTATTTTGCACAGCTGTTTTTACCTGCGGAAGGAAAAGATGATTTTGAAATTTTTGATGCAGTTAAGCTGCACATTCAACGATTAAAGAAACAATATGCTGATGCTATTCTTCCGGAGCCGGTGCCAATGCTGTCATCGAAACTTGTACTTGCCGAATTTATGACGGACAGAAGAGTTATTCGCGAAAAAGGAGTTATTCCTCTTGGGTTAGATGAAGAGTTTGTTCGACCGGTGCATATGAACTTTACGAAAAATAAGCATTGTATCGTCATGGGGCAGACGCAAAAAGGAAAGACAAATGTAGTGAAAGTCATACTGCAAACAGCGCTTGAACAAGGCGTGAAGCAAATCGGACTATTTGATTCGGTTGACCGTGGTTTATCAAGCTATGCAGCTGAAGAGCAAGTTGTTTACATGGAAACAAAAGAACAGATCGTCGACTGGCTTGACCTAACCGAAGAACGATTGCAGCGACGTGAAAATAAGTATTTGGAAGCAGTGCAGGAAGGAACCGTACACGGCCTTTCATTTGCCCCGATCATGCTTGT
Source organism: Priestia sp. ABM2_011 (assembly GCF_056158845.1). Taxonomy (NCBI): domain Bacteria; kingdom Bacillati; phylum Bacillota; class Bacilli; order Caryophanales; family Bacillaceae; genus Priestia; species Priestia sp. ABM2_011. The sequence continues at coordinate 4,971,433 of NZ_JBSWUB010000001.1, read as the reverse complement.
GGTAGACGGATTTGTACGATTCCAGCAAAACTTAGACAGTGTCTTGCAGGATCGTATTACAAAATTGATGAAAAATTATAGCCACCTGGGCTTTAACTTGATTGTTGCAGGGAACAACAATGAGTTTTCAAAAGGATTTGACGCGTTAACAACAGAAGTGAAGCAAATTGGCCAAGCTGTGTTGTTGATGAAGAAAACAGAGCAAAGCTTATTTACACTTCCTTATGACCGAAAAGAAGCCGACGTTAACCCTGGCTTCGGTTATTATATTAAAAGTGGAAAAGAAACAAGAATTCAAATCCCGCTATGTGTAAGTGAAAGGAAGATCTTAACATGACCGAACAGCGTAAGTATACACTTAAAGTCATATTAGCTGTTGTTTTAATTTTGGCTCTTCCTTCTTTCTTTTTCCAGTATATTGGAGACAACCCGCTACAAGTCACAGAAAACTCAACAAGAACGATTGCGGTTGTTAACGAAGATAATGGAGTAAAAGAAAATAGTGAAAAAGCGATAGAATTTGGAGAAAAAGTGACTCCTCTTTTACAGGAGGGGTCAGATTATCAATGGACCGTGCTTGGACGAAGCGCAGCTACAAGCGGTTTACAGAATGGGAAATATGATGCGGTTATTTATATTCCCTCGACTTTCTCACAAAATATTTTATCGTATCAGGAAAAAAAACCAGAAAAAGCTACTTTGGAATACAAAGTTCAAAGTCAGCTTAACGCAGTTAATAAGGAAAAAGTAGTAGGGGAATTAGAAGATGCTACTACAAAGGTTAATAATGAAATGTCCTCTTTGTACTGGAGTTATGTATCACAGGAAGTGGATAAGGTACGCGGACAGTTCGATAAAATTCTAAATAAAGAAATCGCCTTTCAAAAAACAATGGTCGCTTTTTATAAACCGAATTCAAAAGATTTAGCAGGTGAATTAAATGATCAAAAGAAAATTCTTCAGCAAATCCAAGATAATGTAAATAAAGCAGAAAAAGGTTCTAGCGACAGACAAGGCGACGTAGAACAGGTTGAAAAGAATTTAAACAGCTTCATTGAATATGTAAATCAATATCAAACATATCAAGAAACACAGAAACAAATGCTTGAAAAAACGCAGGCTCAAAGTGTCGCTGCGATTCAACAAGGGTTGTCTTCCCTTGAATCTAATCAGCCAAGCTCTAAGCAAAATTTTAATGAGCAGGCCAATCAAGTGTTTAGTGGCTTATCTTCCATTCAACAGCAGCTGGATGAAAATCAAAAAGCCGTTGGAGAACTTGGAGATCAACAAGCAGATAACGTCAGTGAACAAGAAAAAGCTCTGCAAGATTTGAACGGCCAAATCATCAGTTCATACAAACAGCAGTCTGAGCAAACAACCTTAAATCAAATTGAAAGTAAGCTAAAGCCGCTTCGTGCGCAGCTAGAGACAGCTTCATCAAATGATAGTGGTGGAGGCTCAACGGATCCAGGGGAAAGTGATGGAACTCAGCCAGATCCTAATCAAGACGGAGAGACGCCAACGGACCCTGGAGAAGGTGACGGAACTAAGCCAGATCCTAATCAAGGTGGAGAGACGCCGACGGATCCTGGAGAAGATGATGGAACTCAGCCAGATTCCGGTCAAGGCGAAGGAACGTCAGAACCAATTCAAGTGGATTTATCTCAGCAAACAGCAAAGCTTGATGATATATCAAAAGGGCTTGATGATTTAGAAAAGCAGCTTCAAGGCATGACGAGTGAAACACCCGAAGCGCCTGAAGCACCTGAGACACCTGAGGACACGGAAACGCCTGGAACGCCTGAAACACCGGATACACCTGATACATCAGGCACATCCAATGCTGTGAAAAGTGCGCTTGAAAAAGTGGCTAATCTGAAAACACAGGTACAGGCGGTCAAAGATGAGCTGCAAAATGTAACCGTTCAGCCTGAAACTTCAGGAGAAAATACGGATGCGCTGAAGCAGAAAATTGCCAGTTTGGAAGCAGACGTCGAGTCTTTGACAGCACAGAAAAACAAAGCAGAGAAAGACTTAGAAGAAGCAACCAAGTCGTCCAGCAGTCAAATTGCTAAGCTTCAAGAAGAAAATGAACGATTAAAAAAAGAGAATGAAAAGTTGAAAGAAGACGGCAAAAAACCTTCTAAAGGCAGTGCGGATGTTGATGGTCTCATTACGATGATTAAAAACAAAGAAGATAAAATCTTATCTTCTCCAAACCTTTCAGCTTCTCGAAAAGAAAAGCTGAGCAATACATTCTCAGGTAAGATTAAAAGCAGCAGTGCCGAAGATCTGTTAAAGTACTACGGTGATTTATCGCAGTATGATTTGACTTTAGCTCAAGTCGGAAATACAGACATACAGAACAGCGTCCTTAACAATGACTCTATTAAAGGAAGTTTGCAGCAGGCGTTAGCTGGAACCGTTTCTTCTCAAGACGCGCGTAAGCAAATTCAACAAAACCTGTCTCTAACAAAAGAAGAGTTAGCACAGTTCCAAAGTTCAGTGCAAGATTTTGCTGATCAATATGGACAAACAGTTGATGCTGAACAAGCATCGATTATGGAAGAGCTATCAGCTATTCAAGAAAAAGCAAATGCAATGAATCAAGAGCTTCAATCTAGCGCAGGTGAAGATCAAGCATTAGAAAAGAAAGAAGCTCCGGACGTAACAGGCTTAATGACGCTGCAGCAAAGCATGGGTCAAGAGTTGAAGGGAATGAACGAACTCATTTCATCTTTAGGTGAAAGACAAGCTAATGTTGTCACGTACACAGATGAATTGCAGAAGCGTGTAAATGAAGTTCAGGATAAGGCTGACACGCTTAACAGCAAGTGGGCCCAAAACGTGGATTCAACGAAGTTGGTGCGAGGCCAGGTATACCGCTTGTTAAATAATACATTAGTAGATGGACAGAATAATGATTACGTTTATCATTATTTAGCAAATCCTCTTCAAGTAAGCGGTGAAGTGCCGGCTGAAAAAGTAAAAGAGGTTCCACCGGTTGTCATTTTGGTTATTATCTTAATCAGCAGCCTACTAATTGGCTATTTCAGTCAATACTACCGACATGCACCGATGCTTGTAAAAGGTACGCTCTTTGGATTATTGAATTTGATTGTAGGGTTAATGGTAAGTATCTTTAGCCTTAATATTTATTCGTTATCGGGAGACCGGGCAATGGAATGGTCAATCTTTACGATCGTCTTATTGCTTGCTTCATCTACACTTGTACGTATTGCTTTCTTATTAGGAAGCTTCGCTGGATGGGTGACGACAGTAGGGTTGATTTTATTTTATATTACCCCGCTTCTTAACTTATCTATGCCAAACTTTAATTACGAAGATCCAGTATCTAAAGTGTACATGTCCATTCAATATGATACGCAGTCTCTGTTTGGACAGGCGCTTATTGTATTACTGGGAATGACTGCTGTTTTAAGTGTTCTGCCATCTATTATTCGTGCTTTAAAGACGACTAAAGAGGTTGAAAATGATGAAACCTATAGTGCTTAGTAAGAAGATTGGAAGTGTTGTTCTTATTTTTTCACTTCTTTGTTTCCCTATAGCAGCAGCGGCTGAAGCTGATGATGGAAACGTTGAAGAGATTAAACCAAATGTATATAAAGATGATCCCATTAACTTAGACCCCGAATCCTTGCTAGAAAATAAAAAAGAAGTAGGAAATATTCCGGAGGAAATAAAGGATCTTACATTTGAAAAAGAGGAAGATGCAGAGAAAGAGAGTTTAAAAGAAAGTCTTTTTGCGAACGCATCAGCTGAAGATAATACGATTTCTGCGAAAGCAAAAGAATATAACTTGTTTTCTTCTAAAAACACTTCCTACAAGAAAGATCGGACAGAACAAACGGCTTCTGAAAAGTCATCAGATCTACAATGGTTTTATTTATTATTGATTGGTGTGGGGGTTGTTGTATTATTTGTGGTTTTAATACCGCGCATTAGCCCTCAGCCTTCTGTGAAAAAATGAAAAAACCTCGCTGTTAATCAACAGCGAGGTTTTTGCGTATAGACGTAAATTTACAGGCGGCGGAAGCCTTCTTCAAACAAATAATCTTCTGCTTCTTCGTAAGATAAAAATGCTGCCTCTAAATTCAAGCCAGAATAAATATTCCACAGGTCATCTTCATGAACAAGTAAAAGCGTTGCATTGTCTGGGCCGTTCCAGCGCTGTTCATTTCCATTCCCTACAATAGCTTCTTCTCTAGCTGTATCAGGAAGGGTAGACAAAGATTCAATAGAAGCTTCAATAATTGATCGAAGATCTTCTTCAGTGTAATCACGGATATTCACAAGACCTTTGTCATTTGTTTCATATCCTTTTAAAAAACCTGCATATACAAATCCATTTCCGTTAGGATGCAGATGATGCACAACAACCGTTTTATCGTACACGCTTTCTTCATAATGAAAATTCACGCGTCCTAAAGATACATCTTTTCGATGCAGCTCTGGAAACGATGAAATAATAGCTAATTTTTCGTCAAAACTAAGCATAGACAATCCTCATTTCTATTTAAATCATTTCATTTTCTGAAATGGTATAAGCTCTTTTACGATTCGGTTGATTATACCATATATAAAGAAAGACACATAATGCTTTTTCCAGTGTGGACTTTTAAAAATATAACCCTTCGCATAAAGCAGCCGCCACTGTAAAGAAGAACACATCTTTTTCACTATAAAACTTAACAAAAAACAGGCAGGGAATTCACAGTGAAAAAATAATATAAAGAGGTGGAAGGAAACGAGTTTTTAAACCTATCATAAGGAGGAATAAAAAAGTGAGATTACATGCTCTGTGTAAAAAAACATGGGTAATGTCCCTGCTTGTTTTTGCTCTTGCAGTGAGCTTAACTCCTGTTAGTCAAGCAGCCGCATCTTTATCTGTGTCACAAGCTCTTGAAAATCAAAACAACAGTGTACAAGCTGTTAAAGGATATGTAGTAGGTCAACCTACAGGCACATCTACAGTTATTACGAGCAATTACCCAAACGATTATGCACTTGCTCTTGCTGACAGTGCAAATGAAACCAATACAGACAAGATGGTGTACGTTCAAATTCCTTCAAATTTGCGAAGTACATTTGGACTTCAAAGTCGCTCGGAGTTAAAAGGGAAAAGTCTTACTGTTACGGGCACACTCACTCCTTATTTTTCACACCCAGGAATAAAATCAGTTACTTCTATTAGTACAGAAACAGGAGGAACTGATCCGACGCCAGATCCCACAGAGCCCACAGAGCCAACCGTTCCAGTAGAAGACTATTATCGTACCACAGCTGGAAAAACAGGAAATACCTTAAAGACAGAGCTTCATAACATTATTGATCATCACACAGAACTGTCTTATTCAGCCGTATGGGAAGCTTTAAAGAAAACGGATGAAGATCCAGCTAACGCAAATAACGTTATTTTGCTCTACACGGGGCGTTCACAGGCTAAGAGTACAAATGGAGGCGGAGTGGACGATTGGAATCGTGAGCACGTCTGGGCAAAGTCTCACGGGGATTTTGGAACAGCTATGGGTCCTGGAACAGATCTTCATCATTTACGTCCAACCGATGTGTCTGTAAATGGTACGAGAGGAAACTTAGATTTTGATAACGGAGGGACGGAACATAGCGAGGCACTCGGAAATTATTTTGACAGTGATTCATGGGAACCTCGAGATGAAGTAAAAGGTGATGTGGCTCGTATGTTGTTTTATATGGCCGTACGCTATGAAGGCGATGTAAGTGATGAGCCTGACTTAGAACTTAATAACACAGTGAATAATGGCACTGCTCCTTATCATGGGAAATTATCTGTGCTTCTTCAATGGAACGCCGAAGATCCAGTAGATGATCGAGAACGACGCAGAAATGATATTATTTATTCAGACTATCAGCATAACCGCAATCCGTTTATTGACCATCCTGAATGGGTGAATGAGATTTGGAACTAATGTAGGAGGCGTCCTGGCGGGGCGTCTTTTTTTATAAAAGAAAAAGGAAAAAACTAAAATCCGCCGAATACCTATAGGTGATTTTGAAAAAATGGAGGGAAGCTATGAAACAGCTATGTAAAAAAGGATTGGCTTTTATTTTGGTACTCATTTTTGTTAACGCTTTCATTTTGGATCCACTTAATGGAGCGGCTTCCGTAGATGGAAAATCAATGAATCCTGGTTACAAAACCTACTTAATGGCGCCTTTAAAAAAGGTAACAGACTATACAACATGGGAAGCGTTTGAGAACGATTTACGCAAAGCGAAACAAAATGGATTTTATGCGGTGACAGTAGACTTCTGGTGGGGAGATATGGAGAAGAACGGCGATCAGCAGTTTGATTTTTCCTATGCTCAGCGCTTTGCTCAAGCTGCTCGTAATGCAGGTATAAAGATCGTTCCTATTATTTCTACTCATCAGTGCGGCGGTAATGTTGGAGATGATTGTAACGTTCCGCTTCCGTCTTGGGTATGGAACTTAAAAAGTGATGACAGCCTTTACTTTAAATCGGAAACAGGTACGACAAATAAAGAAACGCTAAGCCCGCTTGCAACTGACGTTATTTCTAAGCAATACGGAGAGCTCTATACGGCATTTGCGCAAGCGTTAGCACCTTATAAAGACGTGATTGCTAAAATCTATTTATCCGGAGGCCCTGCAGGTGAAATTCGTTATCCGTCCTATACAGCAGCAGACGGAACCGGCTATCCGTCTAGAGGAAAATTTCAAGTGTATACGAACTTCGCCAAAAGCAAGTTTCAATCATATGCTTTGACTAAATACGGTTCACTCGCCGGCGTCAATCAGGCATGGGGAACCAATTTAGCCTCTGCATCGCAAATTTTACCGCCATCAGATGGCTATCAGTTCTTAAAAGATGGTTATTCAACAGCTTATGGAAAAGATTTCTTAGCATGGTATCAAGGAGCTTTGGAAGATCACACAAAACGTATTGGACAGTTAGCTCATCAGGCTTTTGATGCCACCTTTAACGTACCAATCGGTGCAAAAGTGGCGGGAATTCATTGGCAGTATAATAATCCGACGATTCCTCATGCTGCAGAAAAACCTGCTGGATATAATGATTACAATGCGCTTTTAGACGCTTTTAAAACAGCTAAATTAGATATAACGTTTACGTGCTTAGAAATGACGGACAGCGGAAGTTATCCCGAATATTCTATGCCAAAGACGCTTGTACGCCAAGTAGCAGGTATTGCGAATGCAAAAGGAATTGTTTTAAACGGGGAAAATGCTCTAACTATAGGCAGTGAAGATCAATATAAAAAAGCAGCTGAAATGGCCTTTAACTATAATTTTGCAGGATTTACTTTGCTTCGTTTCTACGATGTCATTAACAATGATACGCTGATGGGGCAATTTAAAAATACGCTGGCCGTTACACCAGTTGCGCAAACGGTTGTAGTAAAAAATGCGCCAACTGCGGTAGGAGAAACGGTTTATATTGTTGGAGACAGAGCTGAGCTAGGTCAGTGGGATACGTCCCTTTATCCAATTAAATTAACATATAATTCATCTACAGCCGATTGGAGAGGCACCGTCTATTTTCCTGCGAGTCAAAATGTTCAATTTAAAGCAATTGTGAAGAGAGCTGATGGCTCGTTAAAAGCATGGCAGCCTTCGCAGCAATATTGGAGCGTGCCGTCAACAACAGCAACTTATACAGATAATTGGTAAACAAAGCCGCATAGCAAACGCTATGCGGCTTTGTTTCGAACATAAGAATTATTTCCAGTTCGCTTGAATAAACTCATCTCGACCAGACTTAGCGCGGTCTTCTTTATAATGCTTTGGATTTTTCTTGTGGAAATCTTGGTGATACTCTTCCGCTTCATAAAACGCAGAGGCAGGAAGGATGCTTGTCACGATTGGTTTTTTAAAACGTCCGCTTTTTGCGACCTCTAGCTTTGTCTCTTCAGCTTCCTGCTTTTGGCTATCGTTATGGTAAAAAATTGCTGTTCGATACTGCGAGCCGCGATCTTGGAATTGACCTCCATCATCTGTTGGATCAATTTGCGGCCAATAAAGATCTAACAAACGTTTATACGGAAACACTTCAGGGTCAAATGTGATTTGAACCACTTCGTAATAACCGCTTGTGCCAGATTTTACTTGCTCATAGGTAGGGTTATCCACAGTTCCCCCCATATATCCTGATACAATGCCGTGAATACCTTCTAGCTCTTCAAATGGTGTAACCATACACCAGAAACATCCACCTGCAAATGTAGCTTTTTCCATACGTAATCCCTCACTTAATCCGTTGTTATGAAGGGTATTATAACAAATTTATATTGAAACAGCTAGAAAAGGGTTTGTAGGTTGTGTAAAAGCTGTGGATAAAGATAAATATCCACAGCTTTTACACAATAGACTCGGCTATGTTGAAGATTGAAAAATGCAGGAGAGAAGAAAGAAAAAATGATAGAATAGATGAGGTGTATATATCGATGTAGAAGAGATTAGGCGGCAGAAGCAGGATCTATGCGGCATCTAGATAAATAAAGTTAGTACGTTAGTAACAAGAGGTAAGAAGCAGCATATTCGCGCTGTTAAATAAATATACAAAGATAATAGGAGAGTTGAATATGTTACAAGATAATCTCATCCTAGAGCACTATGGATTAAATGAATTAAATTTTGATACGATCAAAAGCTACCGGGATCGATTTGCTGAAGTAAAACCAGCTCATCCTTGGAATGCGCTTGAAACAAAAGAGTTTTTATACAAAGTAGGAGCATGGGGAAAGGTAAGAGATACCCATAAAGAAGGAGTTACGCTCGCAGGCCTGCTTTTATTCAGTGAAGAACGGATTATCACAGAAGTTTTACCACAATACTTTTTAGAATACCGGGAAAGTAAAGGGAATGAAGAATGGACAGAGCGTTTTACCTCTCAAGACGGGACGTGGTCAGGAAATATTTTTGATTTTTATTTCCATATTCATGAAATTGTTCGCAATAGCGAACCCCAGTCGTCAATCGCTTCCTCTTTAACAGAAGTTTTAATCAACATGCTTATTCATGCAGATTATAATGGCGAGGGCGGCGTTATTTTAGAAAAGCAACCTTCTCATTACGTTTTTTCTAATCCAGGTCTTTTGTTAGTACCTACAGATTCAGTTTTTAGTAAAACCGTTAGTCAGCTTCGAAACCCGAATATCGTTAAGCTATTCAGTTTACTAGGGCTATGTGAACGTTCGGGCTCTGGCTTGAAAAAAGTGAAGCAAAACTGGAGCTTGCATCATTATAAAAAGCCTTCTGTTGATCAAGATGTTTCTATGCATCGTACGGTAGTCACGTTATCTCTGTCCACTCAAGAAAGACAGATTAGTTCTTCTGAAAAAGACACTTATCATACGTCTGTAACTGATTTGGGAAATAATTTTAAAAGTGTCGAAAAATATCAAAACATACCTGAAAACAATGTCGAAAGTAACTCCTATAATAAAAATAAAGACTCTTATAATAAAGGTTTATTAGAGGAGTTAAACTCATGTAATAACGACAATAACTCCTATAATAAAGAAGAAAACTACTACAGTAGTGAACTTAACTCATATAATAAAGGTGATTACTCCTATAATAGTTATCAAAACTCCTATAATAAAGAATCGGAAGATGGTTCTTCTAATTCAGTGAATGGTGAGGATATTGATACGAAGCTATGGGATATTGCAGCGCTGGCTCGTGAAAAAAAACGGCTTTCGCCTAATCAGATGGAGCATATTATTCTTGAATTATGCAAAGAAAAACCGCTCATGCTTAAAGAGTTTGCTTATTTACTAGAAAGAACGCCGGATGGAGTACGTAATAATTATTTAACAAAGCTATTACGAAAAGGACAATTACAGTTGAAATATCCAAATCAGCCAAACCATCCAAAGCAGGCATATTTATTCCATAAGAAAGATACAGGGAAGTAAATCAAGCAACCGCTAGAACAAATAAAGATTAGGCTGAAAAAATTGATAAGGGAGAGTTTGCTGAAAGCTACAGATCTAAGGGAGAAATTCACCATAAAGTTGCCAAGCTGCCAGACTCTCTTTATATGAGTTCTGGCTCGTATAAAGGAGGAAATAGAGTGTGAAAAGCAAGTGCGTTCTTATTTTTCTGGTGGTTGTATGGCTGTTTAATATGGGGAAAGGAATAGGATGTGGATCAAAGGTGAATGCAGAGATGAATATACCGCTGTCGACGTGGGTGTGGGATACAAAGAAATGGATGTTGAACCAAGAAGCTATCCGTGAAAAACTTCAAGAAAAAAAGGTGACAAAGGTTTATTTACAAATTGATGCTCATCTTTCACCTTCTGTATATAGGCATTTTATCCAACAAGCGCAAGTCCAGGGTATAGATGTCTACGCACTTGACGGCGCTCCTTCTTGGATAGGGCCTTCTGGTATAGAAGAGCAAGACGCATTTTTTAATTGGATAACAGCTTACCAAGCAGAAGCGGAAGAACAACAGCAATTTTCAGGGGTTCATTTAGATATAGAGCCGTATTTGTATAAAAGCTGGAAAAATAATCGAGCGAAAAGTATTCTGCAGTATCAATATGTTATTTCTCAAGCCGCTGTACAGTCTCATGAGTTACACTTGCCGCTTGCTGTAGATATACCGTTTTGGTTTGACGAAGTTTCATTCAAAAATAGCAACGGTTCCGGTTCGCTGGGGCATTGGATTATTCAGTACGCTGATGAAGTCACAATTATGTCGTACCGAAACCATGCAGATAAAGAAGACGGTATTGCTGACATAACGCAAAATGAACGCAGGTGGGGACGTGTACTATCTACTCCGATTGAAATAGGGGTAGAAACGATGGCCTCAGATGAAGGGGAATACATTTCTTTTTCTGCTAAAGGAGAAGAAAAGATGATGCAAGAGCTGGGTATGTTGCTTACGAAGTGTCAAGCTAAAAACCCTCCAAGCAGTATAGCTGTTCATCATTTTGATAGCTGGCTACAGATGAAACCATGACAACGAAAAGACCGCTGCATCACTGCAGCGGTCTTTTTGGGTTTAGGGAGTATAGATACAATATAGCCATTTTATTAAAGGACTATACATAAAAAAAGTAACCATTTAAAAAATGGCTACTCACACAAAGGGGGGGGAACTTAATCTTATCATTCCCACTTTTTCTAAAAGATATGCCTCTTTTAACCCGTTTTTTTAAAATAATTTAGTCGTCCAAGATTCGCAGTTCCACACGTCTGTGACTACATCTTGATAAAATTCAGGTTCGTGACAAATAATTAAGATACTTCCTTTGTATTCTTTTAAAGCTCGTTTTAATTCATCTTTCGCATCTACATCCAAGTGGTTTGTAGGCTCATCCAGTACAAGAATGTTGGTTTCATTGTTAATCAGCTTACATAGACGGACTTTTGCTTTTTCTCCACCGCTTAGAACTTCTACTTTACTTTCAATATGTTTGGTTGTTAAGCCGCATTTAGCTAACGCTGCACGAATTTCATATTGGGTAAAGTGAGGAAACTCGTTCCATGCTTCTTCAATACACGTATTGTAGTTAGCTGATTTAACTTCTTGTTCGAAATAGCCAATATGCTGGTAATCGCCTTTTTCTACAGAGCCTGAAATCGGTTTGATTTCTCCTAGAATACTTTTTAAAAGAGTTGTTTTCCCGATTCCATTTGCTCCTACAAGGGCAATCTTTTGACCTCGCTCCATTTTTAGATTCAGTGGCTTAGAAAGCGGCTCTTCGTATCCAATGACTAAATCAGATGTTTCAAAAATTAATTTGCTTGAAGTACGAGCACTCTTAAAGTTAAACTCTGGTTTTGGACGCTCTTGAGCTAGTTCAATTACTTCCATTTTATCCAGCTTTTTTTGACGGGACATGGCCATATTTCGTGTCGACACGCGGGCTTTGTTTCTCGCTACGAAATCTTTTAAATCTGCCATTTCTTGCTGTTGTTTTTTATAAGCTGCTTCAAGCTGCTGTTTTTTCATCTCATATACTTTCATAAAATCGTCGTAGTCTCCTACATAGCGATTTAACTCTTGGTTTTCCATATGATAAATTAAATTGATCACGCTATTTAAAAATGGAAGATCGTGAGAAATTAAAATAAAGGCATTTTCATATTCTTGCAAGTAGCGTCGTAGCCACTCGATATGCTGTTCATCCAAGTAGTTTGTAGGCTCATCAAGTAAAAGAATTTCTGGTTTTTCAAGCAGCAGTTTGGCTAGCAATACTTTTGTACGCTGTCCGCCACTTAAATCCTGTACGTCACGATCTAAGCCGATATCTTCTAATCCTAATCCGCGTGCAATTTCTTCGACTTTTGCATCGATAACGTAAAAGTCATTGTTTGTTAAGAGGTCTTGAAGTGTACCGACTTCTTCTAAAAGTTTTTCAAGTTCTTCTGGTGATACATCGGCCATTTTCTCATAGAGTCCATTCATTTGAGCTTCTAAATCAAATAGGTATTGAAAAGCACTTTTTAGTACATCACGAATAGAAAGACCGCGCTCTAATGCTGTGTGCTGATCTAAATAGCCGACGCGCACTTTTTTAGACCATTCTACTTTTCCCGCATCCGGTTCTAGTTTGCCTGTAATGATGTTCATAAATGTTGATTTACCTTCGCCGTTTGCTCCAATTAAGCCGACGTGTTCACCTTTTAACAATCGAAATGATACATCGTTAAAAATCGCACGGTCACCAAAACCGTGGCTTAGATTTTTTACGTTTAATACACTCATGCTGACACACCTTTTCTTTTAAAATATCTATCGTACGTTTCGTTATAAACAAATTGATTCATAACGATTATAGCGAACTTATATACATAAATCCATATGAGTTTTCCAGCCTGGAAAGTCATATAAAATTCACTCGCGTCTTCCTTTCACTTCATTCATACTATATATATCAATATAGAAAATCCTTCATGACGAAGGGCCGGTCATATCGGATCATTCAAATAGAGTATATAGAAGAACAAAAAGCCAGGGGGAAAAGAAATGAAGATTCATACGATACTAGTGGCAGGAAGAATGCATAAAGAGCTGCAGGAGATAATCAATCAAAAGAAGCTCACACAGACGTTTCGGTTTATGGAAGAGCAAGACGTTACAATGGAAGATTTAAACTGGGCTGATGCGCTTTTATCCTTCGGTCCAACGAATTGCTTTGAAGATCATAGCTTTAAATGGATTCATTCTCTCGGCGCAGGAGTCGATCGGTTCTTAGAAAGTGGGAATTGGAAAAAGAGCGTGATGTTAACACGTACGGTTTGTTCATTCGGTCAGCGAATCAGTGAATATTGTCTTAGCTATATGCTAGCTGAACTTCAGCACCACGCACAGTTTCAGCATCAGCAAAAACAAAAGCAGTGGAAAGTGATAGAGCCTCAGCAGCTTTCTACTCAAACGGTCATAATTTATGGAACAGGTGAAATCGGCGGACGTCTTGCCGCTGTTTTAAAATCTTTTGGTGTACGAGTGATAGGCGTATCTAAAAATGGAAATGAAAAGCCCTCATTTGATCAAGTCTTCTCCATTTCAAAAGAAAAAGAATTGTTAAAAGAAGCGGATTGGATTATTAGCGCCATGCCATTAACGAGTGAAACAAAAAGCTACTTTGATCAAAAATGGATGAATTTAGTTGAAAATGCATACTTTATAAACGTTGGACGAGGAGCAACTGTAGATGAAAATGCGTTAGTAGAGGCTATTGAGCAAAAACATATTCGAAAAGCATACATAGACGTGTTTGAACAGGAGCCGTTAACGAAAGAATCCTTTTGGTGGAATCATTCACATATCATCATAACACCTCATATTTCAGCGGTGACTACGCCTGAAGAAGCCGTCGAATGCTTTGTTGAAACGCTGCAAAAAGTTGAGCAGGGCGAATTGACTTCTAACTTGGTTAATATTGAAAGAGGCTATTAAAGCATTATGATGCGCGTTTCCGCTATGAGAATGGTATACTGAAACTTGCTTTTCTTGAACGAAAAGAATGAAATCTGTTCTTCTAGGGGGGAACAAACGTTGAAGCAAGAAGAATTATTTGAACAAGCACGTGTATTTATAGAGACGTGTTACGCTGAACTTGAAAAAAGCGAAGCGGATAAAAATAAGCGGTTAAAAGAAATTCATCAGCAAATTATGTCACTCGGACATTATGATCATACATTTGAAGAGCTAGAGCACGGAGCTCGTATGGCTTGGAGAAACAGCAATAAATGTATCGGACGACTATTTTGGCAATCGCTTAATGTATTTGATAAGCGAGAGGCGATCACAGTTGAAGAGGTAAGAGACGCCCTTTTTCATCATATTGAATATGCAACAAATGACGGGAAAATCCGTCCTACTATTACGGTGTTTAAACCAAAAATGAAGGCAAAAGAACCGGTTAGGATATGGAATCATCAGCTAATCCGCTATGCTGGGTATGAGACGGAATATGGTATGATAGGAGACCCTGATTCTGTTGCGTTCACGGAAGTTTGTCAAAAATTAGGATGGGAAGGTGAGAGAACTCACTTTGATGTTCTTCCTCTTGTCCTGCAAGTGAATGAAGAGTCGCCTCGATATTTTGAGATTCCAAAACATTTAGTGAAGGAAGTAGCTATTACGCATCCAGAACTTCCTGAATTTGAAGACTTACAGTTAAAATGGTACGCTGTCCCAATGATTTCAGATATGAAGCTAGAAATTGGAGGGATTGAGTACGTCGCAGCACCGTTTAATGGATGGTACATGGGGACTGAAATTGGTGCCCGAAATTTAGCGGACACGCATCGCTATAATCAACTTCCAAAAGTAGCTTCTATAATGGGATTGAACATGAATTATAATGCTACGCTTTGGAAGGACAAAGCTCTTGTGGAATTAAACGTTGCAGTGCTTTCTTCTTTTAAACGAGAAGGCGTTAGCATTGTAGACCATCACACGGCTGCTCAGCAATTTCACTTGTTTGAAGAAAGAGAACAAAAAAATGGCCGGGAAGTGACTGGGAACTGGACATGGTTAATCCCACCGGTTTCACCAGCTACCACACATATTTTTCATAAGCCTTATAAAAATAAAGTATTATCACCAAATTATTTTTATCAAGACGCTGCTTATTAAATGAACAAAAAAGAGAGTACAAATTTGTACTCTCTTATTACACGTTAATTAATTTTTGTGTTTATCAAGCAAGTTAGCAAGTACATATGTTTTGTACTTTTCCACTTTGCGGCCTTCATGGTTGCGAACTCCTCGTTTTTTAAGTTCCTCAACATACCAACCTTTGCTTCCTACGTGCATACTCAAACACCCTTTCGTCATTTTTTAGGATGAACAGAATGAGGTTCATTGTCTGCTCGAATGGAGACATCTTGTCTTTCCAATACGTGCCTCATTGTAACATCTTTTATTTTATGATGAAAGGGAAAAAGGTCAAAAAAACGAGAATGATTTCAGGTGAATTTTAGTTTGTTCATTCCTCGTTTTTTTGAGATAGGAGGAGGAGGTTTAATTCGTCTTTATTTTGGATTAGATCTTCTAATGTATACTGATCTAACACTTTAATGAAGGCTTGCATGGCTTCATGCAAAACACTTTTTAACTTGCAGACGGGGCTAATAATGCAGAAGTTTCCTTCACGGTCAAAACATTCAACAATATGAAAATCTTCTTCAGTTTGACGTACCACTTTGCCAATATTAATGTCTTTTGGAAGCTGAGCTAAACGAATACCGCCGTTTCGTCCTCGGATCGTTTCAATTAAGCCAAGTTTTCCAAGTTCGTGAATGATTTTCATAAGATGGTTTTTTGAAATATTATACGCTTCAGCAATTTCTTTTATATTGCTTAGTTTATTATTATCGCGAACGCCTAAATATAATAAAACTCGCAGTGAGTAATCTGTATATTGTGTGAGCCTCATCTTTTTACCTCTTCTCTTATCAGCAGCTGATATATCTATAATAGCATGTCTATATCTAAGAAATACAGAAAGAATGCTCACATTTTTGACAGGGTGAATTTGTGAACATTTCTTTAAATGTGTATATAAAATATATCTTTTTAAGTAGGATATGAGTATTATAAAGATGTATTAAAAATATATCTTTTAAAAATGAATCTTTCGGAGGCGAAAGTTATGAAACAAACAACTATTTCTATTGTAAAAAGTACAGTTCCTGTTTTAGAAAAGCATGGTCAAGCAATCACAACTCGTTTTTATGAAATGCTTTTTGAACAGTATCCTTCTTTAAAAAATGTATTCAACCAAACAAATCAAAAAACAGGACGTCAGCAAATGGCGTTAGCTAATACAGTTTATGCCGCTGCGCAGTACATCGATCGGCTTGAAACGCTGCTTCCAGTTGTGAAGCAAATCGCCCATAAACATCGCAGTATCGGCGTGAAAGCAGAGCACTATCCAATTGTCGGCGAGTTCTTATTAAAGGCAATTAAAGATGTTTTAAAAGAAGCTGCGACCGATGAGATTATGGAAGCTTGGAAAGAAGCTTACGGTGCCATTGCAGACGTATTCATAAGTGTGGAGCAAGAGTTATATAAAGAAGCTGAAGAAAAAGGATGGAAAGATTATAAAAAACTAATGGTTCATAAAAAAGTAAAAGAAGCAGAAGGCGTGTACTCGTTTTATTTAGTATCACCTGATCAAAAAGCACTGCCTGCTTTTCTGCCAGGTCAGTACGTGAGTGTACGAATTCTTGGTCAAGAATATTTATCCATTCGCCAGTACAGCTTATCTGGCTATCCAAACCAACCATACTATAAAATTACGGTGAAAAAAGAAAAACAAATGGAAGACGGGGTCGTGTCAACGTATTTACATGATCAATTGAAAGAAGGAGACTTGCTTGAAGTCAGCGTTCCAGCAGGAGATTTTGTCTTAAAAGAAAATAATAAATCAGTATTTATCAGCGGAGGTGTAGGAATTACTCCAATGATGTCAATGCTTCATCAAGCATTGGAAAACAATCAAGAAGTAACATTTATTCACAGTGCTAAAAATGAGCAGTTTCATGCAATGAAACGAGAGCTTCAATCGTTGTCAGAGACATATACGTTTGAACAGCACGTTTTCTATAGTCAAGCGCAAACAGATCAGCATGATGAAAACATAACGTATGGTCGCTTAACTAAAAAAGAGCTAGCTAAATATGCCGGCGATAAACATGCATATTATTATGTTTGTGGATCTTCTTCATTTACACAAATGGTGTTAGAAGGCCTAGATGAAATGGGCATTTCCCAAGAAAATATCATGTATGAATCGTTTGGCCCGAAAATGAGTATGACTCCTTCCGCATAAATGTATGGAAAAAGGGTAAAAAGCTAACAGTAGACAATACTGTTAGCTTTTTTATGAAAGGGAGTTTAAAGATGACAAATAAGCAGTATGACATGGTGGGAATAGGAATAGGCCCTTTTAATTTAGGCTTAGCGGCCCTTGCTGAGCCTCTTGATGAAATTGATGCAGTCTTCTTTGATAAAGAAGAGAAATTTGAATGGCATCCGGGCATGTTAATTGACGGTACGGACTTGCAGATTCCGTTTCTAGCAGACTTAGTTACATTTGCAGATCCAACAAGCCCCTATTCTTTTCTAAATTATATTCACAAGCAAAAGCGCTTGTATCCGTTCTTTTTCTTTAATCGTTTTGACATTCCGCGTCAAGAATACAACGAGTACGCAAAATGGGTAGCGGAGCAGCTATCTTCCTGCCACTTTTCTTCAAAAGTTGTGGACGTGATACCAAAAAATGAAGAAGAGTATTATGAAGTAAAGGTAGAAACACCTGAGGGAATTCAAACGGTAAATGCTAAACACGTTGTAATGGGAACAGGAAGCATTCCACTTGTGCCTCCGGCTTTTGAAGAAAAGCTAAATGAGCATATTTTACACAGCAGCGGCTATTTACATAAAAAAGAAGAGATTCAAAAAGGAAAGCATGTAACGATCGTTGGTTCAGGGCAAAGTGCTGCCGAGATTTTTCTGGATTTACTAGAAGAACAGACTGAACATCATTACCACCTTACATGGTTTACAAGATCCTCTAATTTTTTTCAGCTTGATCAATCCAAGCTTGCTCAAGAGTTATTTTCGCCAGACTATGTAGATTACTTTCATTCGCTGGCTTTTGAGGAACGTACAAGCACGGTAGAAGATTTAAACCCCCTACGTCACGGAATTGAATCTTCTACCTTAACGAAAATCTATGATTTACTCTATCATCGTTCACTTAAAGGAAGAGTACCCGTTACGATTCAAGCTTCGACTGAAGTAAGTGACATTCATAAAAAAGCAAATGGATATGAGCTGGAGTGTAAACAATTAAAGGCTGATCGCTCTTTTCAATACGAAGCGGATCGTTTGATATTATCCACGGGCTATAAGCCAAAGATTTCGCCGTTCATCGAACGAATAAAAGATGATATCGAATGGGAAGATGACAAGCGTTTCAACGTCACAAAAGATTACCGGCTTGTCTTTAAACAACCCCGTAACCACCACTTTTTTACGTTAACTAACATTGAACATTCACACGGATCTGGCGCAACAAATCTTGGTTTATCCGTTCAGCGTAATCAGCGTATTCTGAACGTAATTGCAGGTAGAGATGTGTATCCAGTTCCAGAAGAGACGACGTTTCAGACATTTAATTTGTTTTGAATGTCTGATTTATAAAAACCTGCACTGTGTTTTTAGATTATTGTAGAAAAGTTTTTTACTCATAAACCATGTTTAAAAGAATAGTGTACGGGTATTTTATTTATAGAACATTAGTACACAAATCAATTAAGGAGTTGCTTAGAATGAGTAAGAAAATTGCAGTATTAGTAACAGATTTATTTGAAGATGTGGAATATACAGATCCAGCCAAAGCCTTTGAAGAAGAAGGCCATACGCTAACAAAAATCGATGTGAAAACAGGCGAAGTAACAGGTAAACAAGGCGAAACAACATTAACAATTGATAAAGCAATTGCCGATGTAAAACCAGAAGATTTTGACGCATTGTTTTTACCCGGAGGCTTCTCACCAGATATCTTGCGTGCGGACGATCAAGTCGTAGCTTTTACAAAATCATTTATGGATGAAGGCAAACCGGTTATGGCTATTTGTCACGGGCCACAGCTGCTAATCAATGCTGAAACATTAAAAGGACGTGACGTAACTGGTTTCAAATCAATTGCTATTGATTTGAAAAATGCAGGCGCAAACTTCCATGATAAAGAAGTTGTGGTATGCGGTAATCAACTAGTTACAAGCCGTACACCAGATGATATGGAAGCATTCGTACGTGAATCAGTAAACGTCTTAAAATAAGTAAATAATATTAGTAAAACTTTCTGTAAAAGGCGATAACAGGGTGGTTTACCACTCTGTTGTCGCCTTTTTTGTATGTAACGTTTTTGACGAGGAATTTACAGTTATATTACCGCATTGGATGAAGCTGTTTTTCAAAGTATATGAAAACCTTTTACTATCAATAGCTGGAAGTCGCGTAATATAATCGAAATATTTTTTACATAAGTGTGAGTATAATTTTGGTAGCTTAAAAGACGTTGCGAGTTTCATAGTTTTCGTGCAACAATGAGGATGCATCACGAGGTTGGCTTGCTACAAGCTTAGATGCGTTGCGGTTTTACAAAAAACTTTATTATCACATAGGAGGATTTCAAACATGAAGAAAAGGTTTCGTATTGCCACTGTCGCAGGTGCCGTATCATTAGGATTACTAACAGCAGGACAAGCAAATGCAGCAGCTCCTGATTGCAACACTCCAAAACAAATTACCATTAAAGATGCTCAAGCAGCACAAAATATAAATGTAGACGAGCTATTAAAGAAATTTAACGCTCAAGGACAATCTGCTCAAGCAGCAGCTCCACAGCAAGAAACACAAGCACCAGATCAAGCTGAAGCAGCTCCACAGGAACAAGCAAAAGCACCAGAGCAAAGTGAAGAGGCAAAAGCTCCTGAGCAAACACAGCAAAACACAAAAGCTCAACAATCAGAAAATACTGATAAAGCAGAACAAACAAAAGATGCTAGTCAATTTGAACAAAAAGTAGTAGATTTAGTAAACCAAGAACGTCAAAAACAAGGTTTAAAGCCTTTAACACTTAACAAAAAATTAAGTGACGTTGCGCGCACTAAATCAAAAGATATGATGGACAAAGGGTACTTTGACCACAATTCACCAACATATGGTTCACCATTTGATATGATGAAACAATTCGGCATTGAATATACAACTGCAGGTGAAAACATTGCAAAAGGTCAGCAATCTCCTGAAGATGTAATGAATGCTTGGATGAATAGTGACGGTCACCGCAAAAATATTCTAAACCCTGATTTCACTGAAATTGGTGTTGGATACGTAAAAGGTGATACTACGTACTGGACTCAACAATTTATCGGTAAGTAATACAAAAAGAGCAGGATATACCTGCTCTTTTTTGCGTTTTTAGCTGTCCAATTTGGGTATAGTAAAGTAAGAACACGTAAAGGAGTGCCTTAAATTGGGACGTATAGTAAAAAAAATTCTAGTCGCTGTTTTTCCTATCCTGTTAAAAGAAGGATATCGTCATTATAAAAATCGTAAAACTCGAACTACCCCCTCTAAAGGGTATAAATAAAAAGGACTCGAAAGAGTCCTTTTTATTTTATGCTTGAACAGGGATATGCTTAAATTCTTTTACGTTAAATAATCCTTTGTCGGTTAATTTTAGACATGGAATAACAGGTAAGCTCAAGAAAGATAAAGTCAGCAACGGATTGAATTTCTGTGAGATATCGAGATCATGAAGAGCCCCGTGAAGCTGCTTAAGTAAGCTATTTACTTCATTGTAAGGGTGAGGTGACATTAACCCTCCGATGGAAAGAGGGAGGGAACCAATCACTTCATTATCTTTTACAATAACAATACCTCCGCCGATTTCTTCAATTGCCGCAATTGCTTTTGCTAAATCCTCATCATTTGTTCCTACGGCTACGATATTATGTGAATCGTGAGCAATCGTAGTAGCGATCGCTCCATCTTTTAACTGAAATCCTTTTACGATCCCAAGACCAATATTTCCTGTTAGATGATGGCGCTCAACAACAGCCATTTTCAGCTGATCGTTTTCTACAGAAGGCTGAAATTCGTTTTGCTTTACTTGAACTTCTTCTACAATATGATTTGTAAGCAGGCTGTTTGGATTAATTTCAATAATATTAGCCCGATTGTGCTGAAGTGGTATCGTAAGTTTGTTAATAGAAAACTCTTTCAAATGAACAGAATTCATTAGTTCTGTCGGAAGATCAATTTGTTCTTCTTGCACAGACAGCATCTCTCCATTTTCAGCAATAAGCTCTCCGTTTTGATAAACATGTGCTGCAGATATATCAGTTAAGTCGTCCAACAGAATAAAATCAGCTTTGTAACCAGGAGCAACCGCCCCTCTATCTTTTAACCCGTAGCATTCAGCGGCATTTAATGAAGCCATTTGAATCGCAATTAACGGATCCAGCCCGAGTTCAATAGCAAAACGAACATTGTAATCAATAGAGCCTTCCGTTAATAAATCATCTAGATGTTTGTCATCGGTACAGAATAAAAATCTGCGCGCGTTGCGTTCATTTACAGCAGGTAACAATTGTTTCAAATCTTTAGCAACAGAACCTTGGCGGATTAGAACATACATCCCGCGCTGAATACGTTCAATTGCTTCTTCTGCTGTTACGCATTCATGATCTGTTGAAATATTAGCGGTACGATAAATGTTAACGCCCGTGGCATCTAGCCCTGAGCCGTGCCCATCAATTACGCCGTTTGCATCGTTAGCTGCTTGTAATTTATCGAGCATATCGTCATCTCCATCTCGAACAGCAGGGAAATCCATCACTTCTGCTAATCCAAGCACGCGAGAGTGAGAGAAAAATGGCGCTAAGTCAGCTGCTTTTAAGACGGCTCCAGAGCTTTCAAAAGGAGTTGCTGGCACGCTTGAAGGTAAGTTCACAAATACGTCTAAAGGAATGGAATCCGAGTTTTGAAGCATAAACTCAATGCCAGATTTCCCTGAAACATTCGCAACTTCATGAGGATCCGTTACGACAGTTGTAACACCTCTAGGTACAAGAAGTTTTGAGAACTCTTTAGGTGTAACCATTGATGATTCAATGTGAACGTGTCCATCAATGAACGTAGGCGAAATGTATTTTCCTTTTGCATCAACGACGTTATTCCCGTCGTATTGACCTATTCCAACAATCACTCCATCAGCAATCGCAATATCGGCTTCAATGATGGAAAGCGTAAAGACATCGATAATTTTCCCGTTTTTCACTACAAGATCTGCAGGTGTTTTTTTATTGGCAACAGCAAGCTGTTTTTTTAAGGTTGTTTTTGTATTTGACATGAATGTGACTCCTCTCATTGTATAACTGAATAACAATGAAGGACTATGTAAGGGAGAACATAAAGAAGAATAAACATGTAGTATGAATGATGTTCAACCCTCGTAGTCCAACTATTTACGGTAGTTCGGTAGAAACTCTTGGACCCTATTTCCAAGACTATACGAGCTTTAGGTATTTCGATACATTCTATAGACAAATAATAAAAACGTCAATTCCTAATAAAAAAGAAAGATTTTTGGGAATATTTCATCTATGTGTATGTAAACGATTTAACTCTTATTTGCTCGCTAAAAGGTGCAGCATTCATGTATAGAAAAAAATGTAGAAAAAACCGTCAATGGCTATTAGTCATTGACGGAGGTGTCATTAAGCTTGTTTACGCAGTGTACCTAATTCTTCCGCGATCGCTTGCATTTCACTTGGGCTAAAAGAATCTTTTCTCATTACCATATCGTATAAGTACTTTAAGTCTTCATACATTTCTTCGTCAAAAGCTTCAGCTTTAATTGCTCCGATATTTAGCATGCGCAATTTTTCACTAATGCTATCGACCATATGTTTAATATTCTCTGGAGATTTTACTGATAAATCCACTTTGTTCATCCTTCCAGTTGCGTTTTTTTTATTGTAACATGTTTTTATCGTGTGAACACTTTTATGTCAGGTTCTTATCCACAGAAGAGTGGAAACGATATAAATAAAAGAAAACTATTTTTTAGTTTAAAAATGATTGTATATAATGTTTGTAATAAGGGAAAGGAGTCGAGACTATGATTAACGTATTATTCGTTTGTTTGGGAAATATTTGTCGTTCACCGATGGCAGAAGCGGTTTTTAAAGATATGGTGAAGAAAAAAGGGCTAGAAGGACAAATTCACGTAGATTCTGCAGGCACAGGAGGCTGGCACAAAGGCAATCCTCCTCATGAAGGGACGCAGTCTATTTTAACGAAAAACAACATTGATTTTAAAGGGCAAACAGCAAGACAAGTGATTCAAGAGGATGTAGCTAAATTCCATTATATTATTGGAATGGATGTCGAAAATGTAGGAAATCTGAGAAGGATGGCTGGACATACTAAAACAGGTTATATTGCAAGGCTTTTGGATTTTGTGCCTGGTTTACATATTGAAGATGTGCCTGACCCTTATTTCACGGGGAATTTTGACGAAGTATATGACTTAGTTCAAGAAGGATGCAAGGCTCTGTTAGACGAAATTATAGAGAAGCATTTCTCGGAATAAGTGATACTTAAAAAATAAAAAACGGAGGAGAAACGACAAATGGGTAAACGAAATAAGCTAGTAGAAGGTATGGTCATTGGAGCAATTATAGGAGGAGCTGTTTCTTTATTTGATAAAGAAACCAGAAGTTCCGTTATTCAAGGAAGTAAAAAACTGAAAGACAAAACAAAAACTCTTATTCAGCATCCTGAACTTGTGACGGATACTGTGAAAGAGAAATATGAAACGATCCGTACGACCATTGAGCAAGTTTCTGAAGATGTATCATTTGTAGCGGGAAAAGTAGAAAAGTTAAAAGAAACAACCCCTCAGGTGATGGAAATTGTAAACGATACAAAAGAAGCATTTGTAGAGAAGTATGGTGATGAACAAAAATAAATAAGGAGGCACATATGGCTGGAATATACATAAATAACATCGTAAAGTTTGGCAAAGAACTCATGGGCCGCATTCATCGAGATGAGCTGCCCAGCTTATCAGCTGAATTGGCTTATTATTTGCTGCTCTCGCTATTTCCTTTTTTAATTTTCTTAATTACGCTGATTGGATTTTTGCCATTGGAATCAACAGATCTGCTTGACTTGGTCGAAAATGTAGCGCCACAGCAAACGCTGCACATGATTGAAAGCAACGTTTCTCATATCATTGGTTCTCATAATGAAAAACTATTGTCCTTTGGTATCATTGCCACGATGTGGTCTGCTTCAAATGGAATTAATGCGATCGTAAGGGCATTTAACCGAGCGTATCACGTACAAGAAAATCGGCCGTTTTTAGTGGCGAGAGGCATGGCAGTTCTCCTTACTTTTGCGATGATATTTGTTATTATTGTAGCGCTTTTACTTCCTGTTTTTGGTCATATGATTGGTCTTTATTTATCGTCTACGTTTGGATTTTCAGAAACTTTTCTCGCTTTATGGTCTGCTTCCCGCTGGATTATCAGCGGTCTCATTTTGTTTACTGTTTTTACGGGGTTGTATTACTTTGCTCCTAATAAAAAGCTGCTGATTCGAAATGTTGTAAAAGGAGCGGCTTTTGCTACGGTCGGATGGACAGTGGTATCGATGCTATTTGCGTACTATGTAAATCATTTCAATAACTATACGGCTACATATGGAAGCTTGGGCGGAATTATTATCTTGCTTATTTGGCTGTACCTATCGGGTATGATTATCGTTATTGGAGGAGAAATTAACGCTATTTTCTACGACCGCCGAGTCAAATCTTCATAGTCACAAATTGGGATGAAATCATTCGCAAGATATGAGCATACTAACAAAGTGAAAGGGAGGTTTTACATCATGACAAAGCATACAAAAAAAGATGGAAGCAATACAAAACAAAATAAAAAGAGCCAGCCAAAGCATAAAACAAGCAACAGCCAAAATGGACAAAACGGTTACCATTAAGGCATTGATTTCCATAATAAAAAGCCTAACAAATACGTTAGGCTTTTTTTCGTTAAGATTTTAGCAAGCGAAGGCCGTTTAAGATAACTAAAATGGTGCTGCCTTCGTGACCAATAACACCAAATGGCATATCAAGCACTTGGAAAAAATTCGAACAAATTAATAAAAAGATGACGGCAATAGAAAAAATAACATTTTGCTTCACAATTGAGTTCATTCGTCTGGAAAGAGCTACTGCATCCGAAATTTTTGATAAATCATTTTTCATTAAAACAATATCTGCCGTTTCCAGTGCCACATCGGTTCCTTCTCCCATGGCTACTCCAACGTTAGCAGTAGCGAGAGCAGGTGCATCGTTAATGCCATCTCCCACCATTGAAACGGTAGGGAATTTTTCTTTTAACGCTTTAATTTTATCTACTTTCGCTTCAGGCAAACATTCTGCAATGTATTCATCGACGGCACATTCTTTTGAAATGGCCTCGGCTGTTTTTTCGCTGTCTCCTGTAATCATGACGGTATGAATACCCTGCTCTTTCAGAGATTTAACAGCTTCTACAGCTTCTGTTCGTACAACGTCTTTTAGCGCAAGCAATCCCACAATACCATGCTGGTCTTTTGCGTACACAATCGTTTTTCCTTCACTGGCAAGCGTAGATGAAATCCCATTTTCAAATTCAGCTGCTTCTTCTTTACCTACAAAATCTGCTTTTCCTATCTTCCACGTATCTTCTTGAAGAGACCCAATCACACCGTATCCGGGAACGTCTTCAAGTGAATCTGGCTGAACGAGCGTCAATTCCTGCTTGTTTTTCACAAAGTCAACAATGGATTGAGCAAGCGGATGATTAGACTGACGTTCAATGGATGCTATTTTAATAAGAAATTCCTGTTCGTTTATATCAGAACGTACAATAACATTTGTCACTTCTGGCTTTCCTTTTGTTAACGTGCCTGTTTTGTCAAAAGCAATTGCGCTTAAATGGCTTAACCTTTCCAAATGCACGCCGCCTTTGAACAAAATTCCTTTTTTTGCTCCGTTTGAAATAGCAGACAGCGAAGCAGGGGTGATAGATGCAACTAGGGCGCAAGGAGACGCTACAACTAAGAGAATCATTGCTCGGTAAAATGTCTCGGTCCAGCTCCATCCAAGCACATAGTGGGGGAGAAACAGCATAACTGCCACAACCGATAGAACAATTTTTACGTATGTGCCTTCAAATCGTTCGATAAACAATTGAGAAGGAGACTTTTCACTTTGAGCCGTTTGAACAAGTTGAATGATCTTTTGAAACAGCGTCTCAGCACTTGGCTTTGTCATTTTAATGGTAATGGCGCCTTTCACATTCACCGTGCCCGCGAATACTTCATCGTCGAGCTGTTTTAGTACAGGGACAGATTCACCCGTAATAGCCGCCTGATCAATCGTTGTTTGACCTGAGACAACAATACCATCGGATGGCACTCGTTCACCCGGCTTAACTAACAGCAAGTCTCCGATTTGTAAATCTGAAATGGAGACAATTTCTTCTTGGTCTCCAATCAGCCGCGTTGCTTCTTGCGGCTGCAAATTCATTAAGGCGCTAATTTCTCGGTTGCTTTTATTCATGGTGTACGTTTCTAATGCACCGCTTAGTGCAAAAATGAAAATAAGCATAGCACCTTCTGTCCAGTAGCCAATTACAGCCGCTCCAATGGCCGCAATAATCATTAGCATTTCGACGTTTAATTCTTTATTTTCAATCGTTTCTTCAATGCCTTCTTTTGCTTTAGCAAATCCACCTATCACATAAGCTAATACAAAGAGCGTAATAGATACAGCTGTATCCTGCTGTTTTGAAATCAGCCAGCCGGCTAAAATAAGCACTCCGCTCAACAGTGCAGCAATGAGTTCACCATGTGTTTTTAATACGTTGACAGCAGAAGATGTTTGCGGCGTTTGTTCTTGTTTTTTAGGTAACGCATTTTCCATACAAATCCTCCTTGAACGATAATTGAGAAAAATAATCACAATCATTACCCCTAAAAAAGCACGAAAGCTGCCATCTCAGCGATAGCAGCACACTTTTTCCATTTATTATCTTTTGAATTGGGATATTTAGTATAGTATAGCACGGAACAAGCAAGGAGGTAACAACTAATGCTTAAAAAATAAAAACAGAATGCAGCTGGACGTCTGCATTCTGTAAAAAACGTACTACATATCTAAATGCTCTTCATAATATTTATAAGCGGAAGTGTAAATGTGCTCGATATCGGCATCCGTCATGTACATTAAGGTTTCACGGTCGATCCCCTTCATTGTTTCAATAAATGTAATCATGTTTTTACGTTCTTGTCTGCTCATTTATTATTCTCCTCTCCATCTGTTTTAATACAGTTTATTATATTTAATTGTATTATATAACAGAAAAAGTATTTTGTGTGGATTTTTTTTTAAAATAGGCAAAAAAATTTTGAAAGACGTAAATAATTGACTATAGAGAAAAAGGTATTTTATAATTTATATATGAACATATGCTCATATACTTGCATATAATGAACGGAGAGATGTTATGAAAAAAGATGAACATTCGTTTTTATCACCTCAAACAGTAGAAGAAGCATCAAGAATACTAAAAGCTATTTCAGATCCTACGAGAATGAAGATTCTCTATTTGCTATTTCAAGAAGAGTGTTCAGTCGGTCATATGGTTGAAGTGCTTGGTGTTTCACAATCAGCTATTTCACATCAGTTAACTCACTTGCGTCATTTACGTTTAGTAAAATATCGCCGTGAAGGGAATACGTATTTCTATACGTACGATGATGAACACGTGGTTGGAATATTGCATCAAGTGATTCAGCACGTAGAATGCGCACATAACAATTAGAAGGAGGGGCTTTGCATGAGTCATGATCATCACCACCATCATCATGGTCATCATCACCATTTTGATACACAGCGTGAAGGCAACAAAAAAGGTCTGTTAATTGCACTAATTATCACCGCGGGTATTATGGTTCTTGAGTTTGTTGGAGGGCTTTTTACAAATAGTTTAGCGCTATTATCCGATAGCGGACACATGCTGTCTGATACAAGCTCACTTGCTCTTAGCCTCGTAGCCATATGGTTTGCTAACCGAGATGCGTCGGCTAAAAAAACGTACGGTTATTATCGTTTTGAAATATTAGCGGCTCTTTTTAACGGAGTGGCACTGTTTGTAATAGCAGGGTTTATCATTTATGAAGCCTATCAGCGCGTACTGGAGCCGCAGTCTGTAGCAAGCGGCAGCATGATGCTGATTGCTGCTGTTGGTTTACTCGCTAATTTAATCAGCGCATGGTCACTTATGAGACAAGGCGATGTAAAAGGAAATGTAAATTTGCGCAGCGCTTACTTACACGTATTGGGAGATGCTTTAGGGTCTATTGGAGCTATTGTAGCGGGACTTCTTATGATGCTGTTTGGATGGTATATTGCTGATCCGATTATTTCTGTAGTTGTGTCTGTATTAATTTTAAAAAGCGCTTGGGGCGTGCTTGCTCATAGCGTTCATATTTTGATGGAAGGCTCTCCTGAAGGAGTGGATCACAGTGAAATAAAAAACCTTCTTGAAAACATTGAAGGAGTCAAAGATGTGCATGATTTACACATCTGGACGATTACTTCAGGACTGGACTCATT
Organism: Priestia sp. ABM2_011; assembly: GCF_056158845.1. Lineage (NCBI taxonomy): Bacteria > Bacillati > Bacillota > Bacilli > Caryophanales > Bacillaceae > Priestia > Priestia sp. ABM2_011. The sequence goes on along the minus strand of NZ_JBSWUB010000001.1, from coordinate 4,942,667 downwards.
GAGCTGTCATATGCGCGTAGAAGATGAAAAAGATTGTCAGCAGATTTTGCAAAAAGCCATTGATTTAGTACACGATCACTGTGGTATTGAGCATACGACGATACAAATTGAAAAATCAGCTCTTCAGCACCGGACGCTAAAAGTTTAAAAACAAGCGAGAACTTATAAGTTCTCGCTTGTTTTTTGCTGCATAGGCATTTTTTGTCCGAATACAAAAAGAAGGATAAAAATAAAGCCAAGCATCCCGCTAATAATATTAAAAAAGCTGACATGATGAAAGAACTGAATAAAAGTACCGCCTATGTAAGGACCGGCAAGGCTTCCGATACTAAAAGCAATGCCGCATAGTAAATTACCTGTAGGAAGCAGACGAGTAGGAATCAAATCCGTCATATAGCTGATTCCTAAACTAAACGTAGAACCTACAACCATGCCTGCTATAAATAAACACGCTACTAATGGAATAGCGGTGTCTTCCAAGAGACTTGCTGTAAAAAAAGTCACGGCTCCAATTGATAAAATCCATCCTAATACCAATTTCCGTCCGAATTTATCGCTCAGTATGCCAAGAGGAAGCTGAAACACAATAGCTCCAACTGCAAAGGAAGTCAGCAGCAGTGAAATAAACTCTACTTGCAATCCAATTCGTAAACCGTATACAGGAAAGCTGCCGTTCAGTGATGACTCTAAAAAACCATATCCAAAAGGCGGTAAAAAAGCAATCCAAGCATATTTAGCCGCTTTAGAAAATCGCTTAGCCGTTTCTTTTAATGAATTAACCTCAACTCCCTGAAGGGGAAATTCATTTTTTATCAAAAATAAAAATACCCACGTTAGAAGACATAGAGCAGAAGAAATCATAAAAGGCAGCGCTTGATTAATTTCAATTAACGGCGTCATTAAAGGACCAACAGCAAAACCAATACCAAAAAAGAGCCCATACAGTGAAATGTTTCTACCTCTTTTATCAGCAGGGGAAGACGATGTAATCCACGTTTGAGTTCCAAAGTGCAGCGCGTGATCTCCTATTCCAATAAATAAACGGAGCACAAACCAAAATACAACAGATTTCCACAGGGGAAACAAAGCTAAAGATACAATAACTAAAAGTCCTCCTGCTGCGATAATTGGCTTGTATCCGTATCTGCGAAGCGGCGCTTCCATGAAAGGAGAAATAAATAAGATGCCCAGGTACAATCCAGTTGCGTTTAATCCGTTTATAGTAGAGGAAAGACCATCTTTCTCAAAAATAATAGCAATTAAAGGCAGCAGCATGCCTTGGCTGAATCCAGAAATGGCGACAAGGCTAACTAAAATCCAGAAACGTTGTTGATGAGTAGCACCCATAGCATTTAACCTCTTTTTATCTATATTTTGTCAATCCAACTGTTTAATCGTACAAGGAAAACGCTTTATTGACAAGGATATAAACAGGCCGTGCTGTCCATTTGACATCTTTATGTAAGGGGAGTAGAATAAAACGTGTAAATATTTACATGTTTTTATTTACAATTAAGAGGTGATTGCTATGATAGAACCAGGGTTGAAGAAAATAGCAACATTCACAATTAATGTTGGTACACCCGTCGTTATTGGTCATACAGGATTAGGAAAAAAACAGTTTATTCCCATTAAGTCAGGTACTGCAGACGGGGAAATAAAAGGCTTAATTCTTCCAAGTGGAGCGGATTCTCAAATTATTCGTTGGGATGGCCGCGTCGATTTATCTGCACGATATGTCATTCAAACAGAAGATGATGAACTTATTTATATTGAAAACAATGGAATACGTCAGGTTAGTGAAGAGTTTAGAGAACAGGCTGCTGAAGGTGAAATTATACCTCCAGAGCACGTTTACTTTCGTACGATTCCTGTCTTTGAAACTGGAAGTGCAAAGTATAAGTGGTTACAGGACCGCATGTTTATAGGCGCTGCTGTAAGAAACCCAGAAAGCGTTGTGCTAGACATATACGAAGTTTTATAAATCAAATCAAAGGAGAGGTATAGACATGGAAAAATTTATTGGAAATCATATGATTTACACATACGAAAATGGATGGGAATATGAAATTTATATTAAAAACGAAAATACAATTGATTACCGTATTCATAGCGGAATGGTGGCAGGAAGATGGGTTCGCGACCAAAAAGTAGATATTGTGAAATTAACAGAAGGTGTATATAAAGTATCGTGGACTGAACCAACGGGAACAGATGTGTCTTTGAACTTTATGCCTGATGAAAAACGCATGCACGGCATTATCTTCTTCCCAAAATGGGTACATGAACATCCTGAAATCACAGTATGCTATCAAAATGATCATCTCGATTTAATGCATGAGTCTCGTGAGAAATATGAGACATATCCAAAATACGTGGTTCCGGAATTTGCTGACATTACATTTATCAAAAATGTCGGAGTGAATAATGGGGAAGTTATCGCTCAAGCGCCTTACGAAGGAATGACGGATGATATTCGCGCTGGAAAATTAGTTTAATACGGAGTCATAAAAAAGGCTAGTACAAAAGTATGTTAGTTGAAGGAAATCCGAACGAATTTGATTCTTGATCAAGAATCAAATTCGTTCGGATTTTTTTATTGTGATGGTTCCCGGAAATAAACCGCGGTGTAACAAGTGATCTATAGTGAGAGTAGTTGGTTATATAAAAAACGGTTTATAATGAAGGAAAGGAGTGAAGAAAATGGAATTTAACATGAAAAAAGAAGCGGGATTTACGACAGATCTTCCTTATGGAGAGCTACATATCGCAGGAGATGAAGAGTATGGCTTTCGTCCTTATCAGCTAATGACATCGTCCATTGCCGTTTGCAGCGGAGGCGTGTTAAGAAAAATTCTAGAGAAAAAAAGAATCGCTTTTTCTGATTTACGCATCCAAGCTGATGTAACGCGCAATGATGAAAAAGCGGGGCGAATCGAAAAAATTCATTTGCACTATATCATCACGGGAAAAGACCTGCCATTAGACAAAATTGAAAAATCGATTGAGCTAGCCCGAAAAAATTGTTCAATGCTACAGTCGGTTATTGACAGTATAGAAGTGACAGAAACCTTCGAAATAAAATAAAAGTGGACATTGTCCACTTTTATATTTCTTTTGGTTTGCTTCCGGCTTTATCAAAATAGCGCATGCGTTCAGGAGTCAGCTGAAGAAGCAAAAAATTTGGGTCATCTGGACTTTTAATCCACTCTTTTAACTTTTCATTCCAAAATTTCTTTTTTAACTCTTCGTTTGTTTCTACATTTACTTTGGCTTCTACCTCTACATACGGATCACTCCAACCTTGCCCATCATAGCCTAATAAAATATGAACGTAAGGGTTTTTTTCTAGTTCTTCGACTTTGTGGGTATCTTTATTGGTGGCGGTGTAAAGCACAAGATCTTCATGAAAAAACATCATAAAGCGTGAATAAGGTTTTCCATCTTGAATCGTAGCTAACGTTCCGATTGTATAGTCATCCAGTACCGATAAAATTTGATTTTTTACATCATTACTCATTTTTTCACTCCTCATTCTATCTCATTATCCTTGGTAGTTTGGCTGATTTTTAAATATCTTAATCAAAAATCAATTAGAGGTTTATCATTTATAAAAATAGGTTAAAAATACTAACATTGACGGTGAGTCTATACAAATTCCATTAATTTGATATGATTGATTTTGTTGTCAAAAAATGAATAAGGTAGGTGTACATATCGATGATCAATCGGATTTTTCTGATAGCGGTTATTCTTGGGGTGCCGTTATCTGTTATTGGGCACATGATGCACTGGTCAGATGTTCTTATGTTTATTATTTACTGTTTAACAATCATTGCCCTCGCAGCTTTTATGGGAAGAGCTACAGAGAGCTTAGCTGTTGTAGCTGGTCCTCGAATAGGCGGTCTATTGAATGCTACCTTTGGTAACGCTGTAGAATTAATTATTTCGATTTTTGCTTTAAAAGAAGGCCTTACAGCCGTGGTGCTTGCATCGTTAACCGGTTCTGTATTAGGAAATCTCCTTCTTGTAGGCGGTCTTTCATTCTTTATCGGGGGACTTAAATTTAAGCGTCAAGAATTTAATGTCTATGATGCAAGACATAATTCTGGATTATTGATCTTTGCTGTTATCGTTGCGTTTGTTATTCCTGAAGTGTTTGCTAGCGAAATGGACGAAGCGAAGACCATGTCTCTAAGTGTCGGAATTTCCATTATTCTCATCATCTTATACTTAGCGGCGTTATTCTTTAAGCTGGTCACGCATCGAGGCGTGTATCAGCATAAAAGTGAAGAAGTGGAAGAACATGAGGAGCCAGAGTGGTCAATGTGGAAAGCGATTGCGGTTCTCTTTTTGTCTACGTTAGCGGTGGCTTACGTATCCGAAAGCTTGGTAAGCACAATCGAAATTGTCTCGGAAAGCTTTGGCTGGAGTGAGCTGTTTATCGGGGTCATCATTGTAGCGATTGTTGGGAACGCGGCAGAGCATGCTTCCGCTATTATTATGGCCGTTAAAAATCGCATGGGTGTAGCTGTTGAAATTGCTGTTGGATCAACTTTACAAGTAGCGATGTTTGTAGCACCAATATTAGTACTTGTTTCGCTAATGTTCGAAAGCCAAATGTCTCTTGTTTTTACTTGGCCTGAGTTGATTGCGATGGTAACAGCCGTATTTTTAACGATTGCGATTTCTAATGACGGAGATACAAACTGGTTTGAAGGCGCAACTCTTTTAGGTGCTTATATTATTATGGGAATTGGTTTTTATCTTATTTAAAAAAGAAACGTTCACTTTATGTGGACGTTTCTTTTTTGTAAGTAAATAGAAGAATTTCCCTTTTGGTATTCAGGATAAAACAGGGGATGTTTGAAAAAACTATGGTTGCATTCATTAACGATGTTGAAAGGAGTTTCTAGATGTTACGTAAATTGCTTTTATTTGTGTTTACCATCATTATTTCATTTTCATGTTCAACGAAGATCGCCATTGCAAAAACAGCTCAGCCTACCATCAACGTGCCTTCTTCAGCTTTAAATATTTCAAAAGAAAATACGTATCCAAATGCTAGTCAAGACACGCCTTATTTGCAGCCGAGTGAGTTCACAAAAGAGCTCATTGAAACGTCAAATGTAAAAATTGAAAACCCTGATTTAATTCGTATATTAAATGAATCAAACATTTCTAAAACTCCATGGGCAATTGGATTCAGAGCAACCATTTTTTTAGGACAGTGGCCGTTAAATTATGAATCAACAGAAACAAACGTTAACTGGCAGCACCAGCGAATCAATACGAATCATTATGATAACAGAGCGGGAAAAACTCAGTACAAAATGATGTACAGTCAGGAAAATCAAAGCCATGTAAAAGGCGGATTAACGGCAAAAGTGCCTCAGCCTGATCATGTTAAACAAATGATGCTAATTGAAGCAGCTAAAAAAACAAAGCTCACTTTATCATTTCAAACGTTTGTAGGTGCCGGAACGAAAAAAGACCAGGTGTATAACGTAGCTCCTAAAAAAGTAGGTTATCTCTATGCGTACACGCCTGCTGTAAGTGAAAAGGGAAAAGTAACGTATGGGGAAGTATATGTAACGGTAAAAGGCAGCAAGCGTTCAATTGTGGTGAGAAATGTAACGTCTCAAGGAATTGGAGCATGGATTCCAGTACAAGATTATGTCTCCTTAAGTTTCGGGGCTTACGATCAGCCGAGATAACAAAAAAAGAGATTCCAGTGGTGGAATCTCTTTTTGTTATTTTGTAATCTTCGCTTGGAGTTTGCTAAAATCAGTATCTTGATAATAGCTGTTTTTTACCAAAATATTAGGTCCCAAACAAGAGACCGCTGAACAATGGCAGCTAAGTTCTTTAGAAATTGTGCTTTGCTGCCACGTATCAAAAGCGTCTGTAAGCTTTGTATCTTGAATGTTGCCAAGAGGAGGCGTATCACCAAAATCAGTTACGATAATATCTCCGTCGAAAATATTTACATTTAGGCGAGAACGTCCGTCTGGATCGTTTCGAACGGTTACATTTTTACTGCTATACAAGCGCTGTAAAAGCGTTAAGTCTTCCTCGTTATTACTGCATGCATAAAACGGCAGCGTGCCGAATAGCATCCACACATTTTCATCTCGAATATCAAGAAGGTGATGAATCGCTTGACGCATTTCAGGAAGAGATAATGTCTCTAAGGTGCTGGCAAAGTCACTTGGATACATAGGGTGTACTTCGTGACGCTGACAAAGCATTTCATCCACAATTTGACGATGAATTTTTTCCATATGAGGAAGCGTACGTTTATTTAACATCGTTTCAGCTGATACCGTTACACCTGCTTTTACAAGCGCGCGGCTGTTTTCAATCATACGGTCGAAATATTTGGCGCGCTGCTCATAAGTAGGCTTTCGCTCCATCATTGCAAAGCCAGCTTCAACAAAGTCGTCCATCGTTCCCCAATTGTGAGAAATATGTAAAACATCTAAATAAGGAATGATTTGTTCGTAACGAGCAAGATCTAATGTTAAATTTGAATTAATCTGTGTACGGACACCTCGTTCGTGTGCATACTTTAATAAAGGCACCACATAATTTTTCACAGAAGATAGAGACATCATAGGCTCTCCGCCCGTGATGCTTAACGCTCGAAGTGTTGGAATTTCATCGAGACGTTTTAAAATTAAATCAAGAGGCAGTGCGTTTGGGTCTTTTGGCTGCAGCGTATATCCAACTGCGCAGTGCTCACATCGCATATTACAAAGCGTCGTTGTTGTAAATTCAACGTTTGTGAGCGTCGGTTTGCCATATTGTTTCATATCTAAATACGCTTCCCACGGATCGAATTCCGGGGTAATTCGTTGTAAAGTGGCCATAAAAAAACTCCTTTTATTTTTCCGTAAAGTGAAATGATGATGAAAACATCTCACGGTCCGTCCTGCTAGACTAAATTATACGTCCCATTCAAAACGGACACCAGTGACTATTATGGATTTTATTGCTTTTAGTTGTCAAATATGAAAGTATTCGTTAGGATATAAGGAAATACGAATGAAAAGCTACATCAGGAGGGTTTAAAATGGGAAACGCCGTTCGAGATAAAGATTCACAAGTACGTTATTTAAAAGATCGTTTAAATATGTTTGTACATGTATTAGACTCTATGGAGCCTGAAAACACAGATCTAGAAGATATTGACCGTTTGATTACAATGATTGATGACTTAGAAGCAAAATGTGAGCAGTTTAAAAAAGATAAAGAATGAAGAAGAAAAAAGCGCTAGAAAAACTAGCGCTTTTTTGCTTGAAGTAGAAATCCTCCTATAAAGGTCTTTCGAAACAATTTTTGAAGGAGTATAATAAATTTTGAAAGTTGTACGACAGATAGATAAATACATACATTAGCGGGATATGGGAGGAATTAAGTGATGATTGAAGCTTTAAAACAAAGCATGTACGATTTAATTGTTGAAACATCTACAAAATTGCCAAAAGACGTTCGACGTGCTATCGCAAAGGCAAAAGCGCGTGAAAATGCAGGAACGCGTGCAGCAATGTCTTTAGCGACCATTACCAATAATATTAAGATGGCGGATGATAATTTATCGCCAATTTGTCAAGATACAGGTATGCCAACATTTAAAATTAAAACCCCTGTAGGAGTGAATCAGCTTCAAATTAAAGAAGCGATTTATTGGGCAATTGAAGAAGCAACAAAGCACGGAAAGCTTCGCCCTAATTCTGTAGATTCGTTAACGGGAGAAAACAGCGGTAATAATTTAGGCGGAGGCACGCCGGTTATTAAGTTTGAACAGTGGGAAAATGACTATATTGATGCGCGTCTTATTTTAAAAGGCGGCGGCTGTGAAAATAAAAACATTCAGTATAGCCTGCCTTGTGAAGTAGAAGGGTTAGGCCGAGCTGGTCGTGATTTAGACGGTATTCGTAAATGTGTGATGCACTCAGTATACCAAGCGCAAGGCCAAGGCTGTAGCGCCGGCGTCATTGGTGTTGGAATCGGTGGCGACCGTACAACAGGCTATGAATTAGCAAAAGAGCAGCTGTTCCGAAACTTAGATGACGAAAATCCAAACGCTCAGCTGAAAGAATTAGAAGAGTATGTAATGGAAAATGCTAATAAGTTAGGAATCGGTACAATGGGCTTTGGCGGAGAAACGACATTACTTGGCTGTAAAGTCGGCGTAATCAATCGTATTCCTGCTAGCTTCTATGTGTCAGTTGCGTATAACTGCTGGGCTTACCGTCGCTTAGGTATTAAAATCAACGCTGATACAGGAAGCGTTCAAGAGTGGCTGTATCAAGAAGGCGAAGAAGTAGATTTTAATAAAAATGCAGGTGCAGAAGAGAAACAAAATGCGGATGAAACAAAAGAAGTTGTATTACAAGCACCTATTACAGAAGAGCAAATTCGTGAATTAAAAGTTGGTGACGTAGTGCGCATCAACGGTATGATCTACACAGGACGCGACGCTATTCATAAACATTTAACAGACCACGATGCGCCAATTGATTTAAATGGACAAATCATTTATCACTGTGGCCCGGTTATGTTAAAAGATGAAGATGAAAAATGGCACGTAACCGCTGCAGGACCAACAACAAGTATCCGTGAAGAACCTTACCAAGGAGATATTATGAAGAAATTTGGTATCCGCGCGGTTATCGGTAAAGGCGGTATGGGTCCTAAAACGCTTGCTGCTCTTCAAGAGCACGGCGGTGTGTACTTAAATGCTATCGGAGGAGCTGCGCAGTACTATGCTGATTGTATCAAGAGCGTAGAAGGCGTTGATTTGATGCAGTTCGGTATTCCTGAAGCAATGTGGCATTTAAAAGTAGAAGGTTTTACAGCTGTAGTGACGATGGATTCACACGGAAACAGCTTGCATGCAGATGTAGACAAGTCTTCATTTGAAAAGCTTGAGCAATTTAAAGAACCGGTATTTAAATAAACATACGTCCGGAGCGTATGGTAAAAAGTAACGTTCATGAACGAGAAAATTGAGTGGATACTAAGCGTAAAATGACTTCCGAAAGGAGCTTCTTATGCGCCGGTTCACCTTTTTTCTCGTTTTTTTATTCGTGATGTCAACAGGCCTAGCATCTGTTGAAGCACAAATGTATCCAAACACTCCGATCAGCTGGGGATTTCAAAAAAGTAAAAATCATAAGCCCGCATCCGCAGGTACAGCTTATGAACACATTCTTGCTAAGTATGATGCGTTTTACCTCGGCGATACAACTAAAAAAAATATTTATTTAACGTTTGATAACGGTTATGAAAATGGTTATACCCCGCAGGTATTAGACGTGCTCAAAAAAAGAAAGGTTCCTGCGACGTTTTTTGTAACAGGACACTATTTAAAAGAAGAGCCTAAGCTAATTAAGCGAATGGTAAAAGAAGGGCATATTGTCGGCAATCATTCATGGCATCACCCTGACTTAACTCAAGTGGATGATGCACGTTTTAAAGAAGAGCTGCAAAAAGTAAAAGATGAATACAAGAATATTACCGGTCGTGATGAAATGAAGTATCTCCGCTCACCTAGAGGTGTATTTAGCGAACGAACGCTAGCTCTTTCAAAGCAAGAAGGCTATACGAATGTATTTTGGTCACTAGCATTTGTTGACTGGAAAGTGAATGAACAAAAAGGCTGGCGCTACTCATACGACAATATGATGACTCAAATACATCCAGGTGCGATCATGCTTCTGCATACCGTTTCAAAGGATAACGCAGATGCGTTAGATCAAGCGATTGTGGATTTAAAAAAGCAGGGCTATACGTTTAAAAGTATTGATGATTTAATGAACGAACGTAAACAATTGAAAAAAAGTCCTTCTAAAACGAAATAAAGATAAAAACCGACGGGAATGTTTCTCCTGTCGGTTTTTTGCTGTTGAAGTGTTATAATATGCGTTGATGTCTTTTTTAAAGCGATACGGTCCAATAGGTTTTAAGCAGTTAAAGACCGTTAATAACTATATAAAGAATTTAAACTAATCGGAGTTGGTCTCATGAATAAACCAAAAACTGAAATGAAAGTTCAAAAAGGACAAACGTTTCCGTTGACGATAAAAAGACTCGGTATTAATGGAGAAGGCGTAGGCTATTTTAAGCGCCAAGTCGTCTTTGTACCGGGAGCATTACCGAATGAAGAAGTGGTTGTAGAAGCAACAAATGTTCAGCATAAGTTTGCCGAAGGGAAAATCAAGCGAATTCGCAAAAAATCTCCTCATCGCGTAGAAGCACCCTGTCCGATTTACGACCAGTGCGGAGGCTGCCAGCTTCAGCACTTATCTTATGAAGGTCAGCTAGAATCCAAGCGGGATATTGTTCTGCAAGCGTTCGAACGTCACAGTTCATTAAAAAAAGTAGAGGAAAAAACTCGCCAAACGATTGGTATGGAAGATCCGTGGCGCTACCGTAATAAATCTCAGTTTCAAGTCGGCGTGGACAAACAAAAAGTCATTGCTGGTTTGTATGGACTGAATTCTCACCGCTTGATTGATATTGAAAACTGTCCCATTCAGCATAAAGCTACAAATCACGTGACAAAAGAAATAAAACGAATTTTACAAGACCTTCAAATCCCTATCTACAACGAGCGCAAACGCCGTGGAATTGTGCGTACTATCGTATCTCGAGTAGGATTTGAAACGGGTGAAGTGCAAATTGTTTTAATCACGGCTAAAAAAGAAATTCCGAAAAAAGAGCTGCTGATGAAAGAAATTCAGCGCCGCCTGCCGGAAGTGAAATCGCTCGTACAAAACGTAAACGACCAAAAAACATCGCTTATCTTTGGAGACGAAACGTTTACGCTCGCTGGAAAATCGGTGATTCAAGAAACGTTAGGTGATATCTCATTCGAACTTTCAGCGCGTGCATTTTTCCAGCTGAATCCTCTTCAAACGGTGAAGCTATACGACGAAGTAAAAAAAGCAGCTGCGCTAACAGGCAGTGAAAAAATCGTAGATGCTTACTGCGGAGTAGGGACAATTGGCTTATGGCTTGCTAAAGATGCCAAAGAAATTCGCGGAATGGACACGATTGAAGAATCCATTGTAGACGCGCGAAAAAATGCCAAAGATCATGGATTTGAACATGCCACGTATGTGACGGGTCCAGCTGAAAAGTGGATGCCGCAGTGGGTGAAAGAAGGATGGAAGCCAGACGTAGTCGTCGTTGACCCGCCGCGAACAGGCTGTGATGACAAGCTTCTAAAAACGATTTTACAAGTAAAGCCAAAGAAAGTGGTTTACGTATCTTGTAATCCATCCACATTAGCGAAAGATGTGCAGCAGCTGTCGAAGGCTTATCATGTGGATTACATTCAGCCTGTGGATATGTTCCCTCATACGGCGCATGTGGAGAATGTAGTGAGTTTGACGTTAAAGAAGTAAATAGATGAAGAGTAAAGGGCAGATTTGGTTCTGCTCTTTTTTTATTTGAATTGGACTCTTGTTGGAAGAAAAAATATTCTAATATATCTAATTTGAATTATTGGAAAGTTATGTTTTAGAAAGCATCGGAGCACCGAAAAGAAGTTTTATTAGTACTTATATTTCAGTAAATGAACTGAAATTTCATTTTTTATAGAGATGATAAACGCCAATCTAGTCTTGAAAACCCACACCCTCAACCACCCCAAGAATACTATAGTAATAAAACTACTAAAAAGTATATACAGAGGGGCAGAGGTCAAATGGACTCAATGTTTTTGAAAGGGCTTACGGGTGAAGTGGTAACGCCGAAAGACCCCATTTATGAGGAAACTCGTCAGGAGTGGAATCGTGCTATTGATAAATTTCCGCTTGTGATTGTGTACTGTGAAAAAAAGCAGGATGTTGTAAATGCAATTCAATGGGCGCGCAAGCATCGTGTAGACATTCGCATTCGATCTGGCGGTCATCATTATGAAGGGTATTCTACGGGTGACTGTGTATTGGTCATTGATATCAGTCGGTTAAACGGGTTGAAATTGGATAGGAAACGGAACATCTTAAAGATGGAGGGAGGAGCAAAGAATACGGAAGTGTATGATTTTATCGGTTCGAATGGATATGTGTTTCCAGGAGGAACGTGTCCGACTGTTGGGGTGTCTGGCTTTACGCTCGGAGGAGGCTGGGGGCTTTCGAGCAGACTTTACGGATTAGGCTGTGACAGCTTGATAGAGCTAGAGTTGGTCAATTATGAAGGAAAGATTATTAAAGCAAACAAATCGTGTAACGCGGATCTTTTTTGGGCATGCCGAGGTGCTGGTGGCGGTAATTTTGGCGTTGTGGCAAGCATGACGTTTCAGCTTCCAAAACCGACGAACAGCTCTGTGACGCTTGTTCGCTTCTTTTATGTAGGTACTACAAGAGAAAAACAGGTACAAGTGATGAATATATGGCAAAGCTGGCTGCCTGAATTGGACAAACGTATGACGCTAGTTGCCAGTTTTTATAATGCAGAAGGAGAAGGATTGGGCATATTTGCGAACGGCTTCTTTTACGGATCTCCAGAAAGAGCTCGAAAGATCTTGCAGCCTTTTGCAGAGGTGGAGGGGTTCCGAGTCGAGCTACAGTCATTATCTTTTCTTGAAGCGGTACAAAAGATAGAAGCAACCTATCCTCCTTCTGAAAAATTTAAGTCAACGGGAAGATTTGTGCAAAGAAGTTATTCAGTTGGCCAGCTTGAAAATCTTGCAGATCTCATACAGCGTCCAGCAGAAGGGTCCGTTTACGCCGCGATTTCTTTTTATGCACTAGGAGGAGAAATTCGCAGTGTTGGTAACAGAGAAACGGCCTTCTTTTACAGAAACGCTAGATATATTCTGGGCTTTCAATCTATATGGACAGACGATGCGTTTGCACGAGCAAACAGAGAGTGGCTGTATAAGCGATTTCAATATATTAAACGTATTACGAAAGGCTCCTATGTGAATTTCCCTATCAGCAACCTTAGAAACTACGAGTATGAGTATTTTGGAGACAACGCAGAGCGGTTAGAAAGAGTAAATAAAAAGTACGATCCATTTAACGTATTTAGGTTTCCGCAGGGACTCAGGTAGCATGTAGAAAAGGATACTAAGTTGACGATTGAACCTGTTTCATTACCTTCTTTCGAAGAAGGTAAATAAATGAAAGTCATCTTTCTTGTTGACAAAGCATCCAACTGGTATTAGAATAAACAACTATTCGACAGTCATTATCTTGATCGAAAAATTTAATACGTAGAAAGCTATGATTGCTATGGATCACACTATAGCAGGAGCAGCTTCTGGAGAGATCGCGATAGTTTCGCGACGCCGAAGGGTTCACAATCTCAGGCAAAAGGACAGAAGAGTACCGGATATTTATTTGGCATGTTACTAATTGGTAGCATGTACCATAATATTTGTTATTCTTATGACCATGAGATTGGAGCGCATCCAATCTCTTTTTTTATTGGACTTTATTTTGTAGTCCGCACGATCGCATCAAAGGTTTTATTGTTAGGAGGAGTTAGAGTTGGAACAACGAGAATTAAAGAGGGATTTATCCAATCGTCATGTTCAGCTAATCGCGATTGGAGGAACCATTGGGACGGGATTATTTTTAGGTTCTGGTAAAGCCATACAGCTTGCAGGTCCCTCTATCATCTTTGCTTATTTAATTGTGGGTATTGCGCTTTTCTTTGTGATGAGAGCGCTAGGAGAACTACTGCTGTCTAAAGCAGGTTATCAATCGTTAACAGATATTGCTGAAGAGTATCTTGGACCATGGGCTTCATTTGTCACAGGGTGGACGTACTGGTTTTGCTGGATCATGACAGCTATGGCTGATGTGATTGCCGTTGGCGTATATGTGAAATATTGGTTCAATATTCCTCAGTGGATTCCTGCACTTATTTGTGTAATCATTTTATTAGGACTTAACTTATTAACCGTAAAATTATTTGGAGAATTAGAGTTTTGGTTTGCTTTAATAAAGGTTATTACGATTCTTGCGTTAATTGTTATTGGCGTTATTTTACTGGTAATCGGATTTAAAACAGATGCAGGATCCGTTACGGTTCAAAATCTTTGGAATCATGGAGGACTGTTTCCAAACGGTGTTTCAGGTTTCTTACTTTCATTCCAAATGGTTATTTTCGCATACGTCGGGGTTGAATTGGTAGGGGTATCGGCAGCGGAAACATCAAATCCCCAAAAAAATATTCCATCGGCCATTAATAAAATTCCGCTGCGAATCTTATTTTTCTATGTTGGAGCGCTTATCGTCCTTTTATTTATTAACCCGTGGATGGAATTGAATGCAGCAGAAAGCCCATTTGTTAAAACCTTTAGTTTAGTCGGAATTCCGCTTGCTGCTGGAATTATTAATTTTGTTGTATTAACTTCAGCCGCTTCTGCTTGTAATAGCGGAATGTTTTCAACAAGCCGTATCTTATATAACTTAAGTAAAAATGACCAAGGGCCATCTACGTTTGCAAAACTGAACAAAAACCACGTACCAAGCAACGGATTGTTTGTATCTACGCTGGTTATCTCGGCGGGAGCTTTGTTAAGCAAACTGATACCAGATCAAGCTTTTGGCATCGTAACAACCATCAGCGCTATTTGTTTCATTTGGGTGTGGAGTATCATTTTGATTTGCCATCTAAGATATAAAAAAACGCGTCCGCAGCTGCATGCAGCATCAACATTCAAAGCACCGTTAACACCATTTATAAACTATGTTGTGCTAGCGTTGTTTGCAGTGATTCTTATTATTATGCTGTTTTCTGATGCGACGCGCCCAGCCTTATTGTTGACACCCGTTTGGTTTATTCTCTTATTTGGTTTTTACGGGGCTAGAAGGAAGAAGAAATAGTAAATGGGTGACCTCATCATTTCGTGATGGGGTCTTTTTATTGGAAGATAAATAATTGATTTCTACTGTATGAAGAAAATGCAGTAAGCAAAGTTTATATAAGAACCCTAAAAAAGTTTTAGCAGAAAATACAGTGAAAAAGCTCATAGTTTTCTGATAGTAATGTAGAACCAAATGCTTTTCTTCTATGTCTAAAGGTGGAATTCTATCATTTACATGGAAAAGTTTTCATTTTGCAGTACAATGGAGGTAGACTTCATTGAATTAAGGTGAACAAACATGAAATGGTTTAAATCTCATACGTTTTGGAAAATCTTCACGATTAATGTGCTTCTTATTTGTACCGTACTGACGCTAATGTTTATAGTTTCAAGAGTGATGCTGCCTAATATTTCTCAAGATCAATATCGACAGGTAACTGATAAAACCGTCAAGAGAATGAAAGAGCAAATTAACATCGTTATTAAAGATATTTGGAGCTTGGGCGACGAGGTACAGCAAGATCCTATTTTTTTATCAGATGATGAACAAGAGATAGACAAAGAACTGCAGAAAATAGTTAATATTTCACCGTATATCGATAGCGGAACCATTTTTAATACAAAAGGGTATGTGGAGCATTATTACCCAGATGATTTAAAGAGTATGAAGCACGTGAACTTAAGTAAAAGAAAATATTTTCAAGAAGCGCTGCGAACTAAAAAAATATATTTAAGCGATGTCGTTTCAGCAGACACAAAGCATTACATTGTGGTGATGGCAATTCCTATTTTGGATGAGCAGCAAAATGTAAAAAAAGTTATAAATTTAGCGCTGCGCATTGAAGAAAATAAAAGCTTTCAATCCATTTTTCAAACGTTCGATATAGGAGAGAACGGCTATACGTTTATTGTAGACCGCAATGGTAGAATTATTTCACACCCTGAGAAACAGAGAATCGGTGAAAATGCCAGGGAAAATGAAATCGTTCAGGAAACGATGAATCATAAATCAGGATATCAGCGCGTTGTGAACACCGAAGGTAAGTACTTCTTTGCGTCATTTGAATATATTCCTGTTTTGGATTGGGGAATTGTCGCTGAATTACCCGTTGAAGAAATTTACAGGCCTTATGAAACGTTTGAAAAAACGCTTTGGACCGTTTCAGGTATTACAATTTTACTGCTTTCTTTTTTTACTGCGTTATATGCAAGGCAAATTGTGAATCCTATTCGTAAACTATATGAATTGGCGGGACAAGTAGCGCGCGGGAATTTTAATCAAAAAATTCCGGAACGAGAAATTGAGCGGGGGGAAATCGGTACTTTATCTAAACAGTTTAATGAAATGATTAGCTATATACGCCATTCTAAAGCAAATTTACAGCAAAAAGAAAATCAGCTGCAGGAACAAAAAACGTTTTTAAGACAAGTCATTGACATTAATCCAAGCTATATTTATGCCATTAATCAAAAAAGGGAGTTCATTCTTGTTAATGAATCTTTTGCGATGCTGCTAGGTGAAAAATCTGATGACTTGATTGGACAACCAATTGATAAATATCAATTCAACCTTCAATCAGATCTTTTATATAAAGGGACGTTTTCAAACTGTACGCAAAAAGGGATGGTATTAGAAGAACAGTTTAAAGATTCGAAAGGAAACCGGCGCTGGGTCGAAACAGCAAAACTTCCTATTATGAATGAAAAACAGGAAGTGATTCAAATGCTGTGCGTATCGACAGATATTACGGAGCGTAAAAAAGCAGAAGAGAAGCTTAGAACTTCTGAGAAGCTTGCCGTTGTAGGAGAACTTGCAGCTGGAGTTGCTCACGAGATCAAAAATCCTTTGACTTCTTTAAAAGGTTTTGTTCACTTATTAAAAGAACAAAATCCCAAAGATGCTTTGTATATAGATATCATGGAAACTGAATTAGAACGAATGAATGGAATCGTAGAAGAATTTTTGATGTTAGGAAAACCTCAGGTTATGAATGTTGAACCCTTGAATATGCAAGCGCTTGTTCAAGAAGTGTGCTCGCTTCTTGAACCTGAAGCAGTAGAAAAAAAGGTAGCTTTCATATTTGAAAGGGATGAGCAATTACCGCAGGTATATGGAGATAAAAATCAGTTAAAACAAGTATTTATTAATATTATTAAAAACTCTATCGAAGCAATGCCTGAAGGAGGGGGTATTCATATTACGATTAAAGCAAAAGAAAACCACCTTTGGCTGCAGCTTGCTGATGAAGGGCAAGGTATTCCTCCTGAACGGTTAGCGAAGATAGGTGAGCCTTTTTATAGTACAAAAGAAAAAGGTACAGGTTTAGGGCTGATGGTCAGCTATCGGATTATTAAAGCTCATCATGCGCAGATGACATTTTCTAGTCAGTTAAATCAAGGAACAAGTGTGGATATATTGTTTCCAATCATAAAAAAGTAGGGGAAGTTCCCCTACTTTTTATTATTATACTTATAATATATCAAAAGCTTTCATGTTACTAAAACAAACGAAAGTGCTAAAGAAGATATCCACAGGTTAACAAGGAGTTAACTGCTGAATTGTATAGGATATTCACAACTTTATCCACATTATTCACATTTTTTCAGAAAATTCACATAAAAATTACCCACTGTCATTTCAAGTTATGAGAGCGGTAATATACATATCTGATAAAGTTATGCACATTATCCACATAATTGTGGGTAAACTTTGTGGATATAGTAAAGTATTAAAAAATCGTAAATCATACGTATGAAATCTTCGCGTTATTATCTTTACATAATATAAAACGTCCTTCCGATACACAGTGTACAGAAAGGACGTTGGGATGATCAAGCGTTGGATAGAGATATTTTGCCTCACTTATTTTTTCGTGTAGCCGCCTGCACGGTCTGCTTTTTTAAACTCGCGGCCGTAATAGATTTCTTGAGCGCTACTTAACGTATTTTTTGCGTTTTCTTTTCGTTTTTTTTCAGACATAAAAAAACCTCCAATTAACGTTTTTCGATCATGCTACTTATTTTTTCCAGAATCTCTCGTTTTTAATCATAAAAAAAGCTCTCCGTGTAACGGAGAGACTCTTACGCTTCTTTAAGCTGGTGATCTTCTTGAACGTCTTGTTCGTGACGCAGGTAGTATAATGTATACAAGTCTTTTGGAATTTCGTATAAATCATATACGTCTTCATGTTGATTAATTTCATCGTATAAAGCTTTGTGTGTTTCATTCGCAAGTACTGCATAAGGCAGTTTTTCGGCAGCCTTAATAGACCTGATGTTGATTTTGCGGATTCGCATAAAA
The DNA here is from genome assembly GCF_056158845.1 of Priestia sp. ABM2_011. NCBI lineage: Bacteria > Bacillati > Bacillota > Bacilli > Caryophanales > Bacillaceae > Priestia > Priestia sp. ABM2_011. Next base: position 4,924,533 of record NZ_JBSWUB010000001.1, on the reverse strand, counting down.
ATTCGCTCTATATTTAACTCAAAGAACAGTTCATTAAAGAACGCTTCTTTTGCAATTTGATTATATCCTTTTCCATGAAACGGTTTGCCAAGCCAAGTGCCTAAAAAACCAGCTTGATCCTGTACATCAAATAAATTAATGGTGCCGATAGGGTTACCCCATTCATCTAAAATCGTGCGAGAAATAATTTCTCCATGATCTTCTGCTTCCATCGTTTGTTTAGTCACAAATAAAAATTCTTCATAGGAATGGGCTTTATGACGAACAAAAGGGAAGACATCAGGATGTACCATGAGTTCGTATAGAGATTGACAGTCATTTAGGTCACGTTTTTTTAACATAACTTTTCCCTCCTGATCGAGGGTATATACAGACTCCAATCAAGTCCCCACCCTCGAAATTTTTTAATAATTAAAAAAATTTCGGGGTGGGAATCGAACCCACTAGAACCAGTTACCTGGTGGCGCACCATTTGCCTTCCCATTACAAGTCAACAAACATAAAAAGTCAACGTGTGATGTTTATGCTTTTGTGAAATTCACATGCTTCTAAACGTATCATACTAAAAAAAATAAAAAAAGAAAATAGGTAAAATGTTAATTTTTTTTAAATAATATTTTACCATCTATCATGGTGAAAATAGGCTTTGCTAAGTAGTGAAAGGGATGATGGCTCCATAGCACTAAATCAGCGTCTTTTCCTGCTTCGATACTGCCGATTCGATGATCAATACGGAGATTCCGAGCAGCAGTAATCGTGATGCCTTCTAATGCTTTTTGCTCTTCGAGTCCTTCACGTACGGCAATGGATGCGCAAATATTTAAATACTGAATAGGCGTATAAGGATGGTCCGTTGTAATGGAAACTTCTACTCCTTCATTGCAAAGAGCTTGATAGGTTTTCCACGTTTTATTCTTAAGTTCAACCTTTGAGCGGCGTGTTAAAGTTGGACCTACGCTTACTTTTAAATTTCTTCCACCCAGCTCTTTAGCAATTAAATGGCCTTCTGTACAGTGCTCAATACGGACGTCTAAATGAAATTCATCTGCTAAGCGAAGAGCTGATAGAATATCATCGGCTCTATGAGCATGAATCCGAACTGGAATTTCTCTATTCAGTGCTTGAGTGAGAGGTTTGATGCGCAAATCATCTTTGTTGTCACTGCTTGCTGCGTGATAAAATGCTTCTCGCAGCATCCCCATAATACCCATTCGCGTAATCGATTCTTTATTGCCGTGGCTGTGAATTCGTTTTGGATTTTCTCCTAGCGCAATCTTAAGTCCAGCTGTCTCTTGAATTAACATTTGAGAAATGCTTGTTCCAGCTGTTTTAATAACGGAAGTTGTGCCTCCAATCACATTTGCACTTCCTGGCATAATGTGTACAGACGTAATACCCGCTTCAATGGCATCTTTAAACCCAGGATTTAAAGGATGTACACTGTCAAAAGCTCGGATATGTGGAGTCATAGGTTCAATGGTTTCGTTAGCATCATTCCCGGCCCAGCCGGTTCCTTCATCATATAATCCTAGATGTGTATGAACATCAATAAATCCAGGGAATAAATAACGCTGTTTGCAGTCAATGACTTCTACTCGAAGAGGTGGCTGCAATTTTGGCCCAATTAAAACAATTTTTCCATCTTGAATGAGCACATCACTATTATAAATAGGTTTTGACGTAATAGGATAGAGCGTTGCATTTTTTAAGAGAATGGTTTTCATAAAGTTACTCCTATCTATCGGCAGCTTAGTCACCTGTTTTAGGGAAATAACAGAAAATAACTAGAGTAAATCTCGCAATGCATCTTCTAATACAGTATATGTAAAAATGTAATTCTGTTGAATCAATTTTTCAGGTAAAACGCGCTGTCCCTTTAAAATAATCATACTCATTTCTCCCATCAGCAGCTGAAGGCCAAAGCTAGGTACGGGCATCCAATGAGGACGATTCAACACTTTTCCAATCGTCTTTCCAAACTCTTTCATTTGAACGGGATTTGGGGCAGTGACGTTAACAGCTCCCTCTATTTGTTCGGTATGAATACAATAATCAATGATCTTCACGACGTCTTGAAGATGCACCCAAGACATCCACTGTTCTCCGGAACCGACTGTTCCTCCTGCAAATAATTTATAAGGAAGGGCCGTAGAAGGAAGTGCTCCGCCATCTTTTCCTAATATAACGCCGAATCTTGTTAAGACAGTACGAATATTGAGTTCCATGGCTTTTAGCGCTTCATTTTCCCACTTTTTTACCGTTTCAGCCAAAAAGTCTGTCCCGATCGATGGAGAAGCTTCTGTGAACGTTTCTTTCGTTGATGTCCCGTAATAACCAACGGCGCTTGCATTTACATAAAGTGACGGTTTTTCGGGTAAAGAAGCCATAATGCGAAGAATTTCTTGAGTAGAAGAAAGGCGACTTTCCACGATGGCTTTTTTGCGTTCGTCCGTCCAGCGGCCGCTGTTAAGTGAAACGCCAGCTAAATTGATAAAAACGTCTGCTCCTTCTACATGCTCTTCAGGTTGGCTGTTTTCTTGCATCCACTCTACATATTTAAGTTTCGGATCTCTTGCAGCTTTATCTGCATTGCGTGTTAAAATATATACATAATGTTTTTGTGTTAAAAAATGTTTTGTTAAAGCTTTACCTACGAATCCAGTTCCTCCAGCAATAACAATTTTCATACGAACTTCCTCCTTTATTGAGATAAATAAAAACGTGTATGATACGTTTGGCGGTTCTTCAGCCATCAATTTAAATAAGAAATATGAGGTGAAGGTTAATGCCTGTTGTCACAAAGATCACGACGCAAAAGAATAGCGGTGAACGTTATAATGTGTATTTAGATTACGGTAAAGGTGAAGAGTTTGGCTTTGGTGTTGACGAAAATGTCCTCATCAAATATGACTTAAAAAAAGGTCGTGAGCTTGATGAATTTGAATTAACGGAAATTCAGTACGCAGATGATGAGAAAAAAGCTTATAATTTAGCGATCACTTACTTATCTTATCGAATGCGCTCTGAAAAAGAGGTACATGATTATTTAAAGAAAAAAGAAATTAACTCTACTATTATTCAACAAGTTATTCAGAAACTAGTCAGCCATCGTTATTTAAATGATGAAGAGTTTGCAAAAGCATTTGTGTTAACTCAGATGAACACAACACCAAAAGGACCAAATGTGATTCAAAGAGAATTAAAAGAAAAGGGGATTTCTGATTCCATTATTACCCTTAGTTTATGTGAATACCCTGAAGAACAGCAAATTCAAACTGCTGTAAAATTAATTGAAAAGTTAAAAGGGAAATATAAAAAATTATCTCAAGTAATGATGAAACAAAAAATGGAACAAGCATTGGCAGTGAAGGGCTATTCGTTTTCTGTTATTCAAGAAGCATTTCAGCGAACGGATACAGAAAAAGAAAGCGATGAGGTTTGGGAAGCTCTGCAATATCAAGGAATGAAAGCTCATCGTCGTTTTTCAAAGTATGAAGGCTGGGAATATCAGCAAAAAATGAAGCAGGCTCTTTATAGAAAAGGATTCTCCATTGAACAAATTCAATCATTTCTAGATTCTATTGAAGAGGAATAGAGCGGGGAAAAAAGTATGTTAGTTGAAGGAAATCCGAACGATGAATCGAGATTCTTGATAGAGAATCCAACTCGTTCGGATTTTTTTATTGTGATGCTTCAATCTTTTTAAAACAAAATATCTTCTGAGTCATTCTGCTGTTTATAAATAATCTCAGCGATTTCTGAAGCTGAGCGCAAGCGGCTTTTATCTTTAATGTGGTTGTTGTGATCCCAAAAAGGAGTATTCATGCCTCCCATATAAGCTGCCGTCACATGAAGGTTGGTATCTTGGTACTCCACTTTTAAACTTTCTGTAAATCCCCTTACGCCAAATTTACTTGCCACATAGACGCTTTCATTGGCTTTCCCTCGAAGTCCTGCAGTTGAAATGATATTCATAACTTTAGGTTCAGGTCTCGTCAAGAGATGAGGCATAAGCGCTTGCGTTAAAAAAATAGTTCCTTTTACATTTGTATCGATGACTTCATCGATTGCTTGTTTTGTATAATCTGTCAAAGGACCAAAATGTCCAATGCCTGCGTTGTTGATAAGGATATCTACTGAATGCTGCATCAGCAGTTTTTCTACAGATTTTCCTACTTCTTCATACTGTGTAATATCTACAGACATCGTATATACGTTTTCTCCTAGCTCATGCTGCGCCTCAGTTAATTTCTGTTGATTGCGTCCAGCTAGAATGACGTTGCAGTCTTTTGCGTAAAGTTTTGCGAGTTCTTTTCCAAGACCCGTCGCACCGCCTGTGATTAGCACTGTTTTCATTCCCAAAACTCCCTTTTCATAGTCTCCCTTTAGTTATACCTTTTGTTATAATAAAATGAAAGCAAACAAGGGGGAAAACAGCATGTCTGAAAAACGTTACAGTGATATGACGACGTATGAACTTCAACAAGAAATTGGGTCTCTTCAAGAAAAAGCACGAAAAGCTGAACAGCTTGGCATGGTCAATGAGTATGCAGTATTAGAAAGAAAAGTAACAATGGCTAGATCGTACTTATTGGATCCTGAAACGTTTCAAGCAGGGGAAGTATATGAAATTCAAGGAGATCCGGGTTCATATTTTAAAATTGATTATATGAACGGAGTTTTTGCATGGGGGTTTAGACTTGGCTCACCGCAAAACGAAGAGGCATTGCCTATTTCCATGTTGAAAAAATAAAGGGACGAACAAGCAGCACGAAGTGTGCTGCTTGTTTGATATCTATATTCGCTTTACTTTTAAACAAATAAGCAAAGCAAGCGGTTATTCTTCGCGCTCATTAGAAGCATGCATACGTTCTTGCGGATGCGTATTGATCGTTCCATTTGCACGTTTTGAAGCGTATTCTGCTTTTGCTCGAGGTTCGCCTTCAAACTTAGTATGATGTTGGTTTGTAAAATCTTTTGCTTTATTGCGCATCGATACCTCTCCTTTTACAACAGAAAGCGTTGCGGTTATGATATAGTACATGAGGGAGTGAATAACTCCGCATTTATAGTGTAAGTTAAAAGTGCAAACATACTCATAAAGAATTTTGGTAATCGAGGTGTTCTTATGAACGATATATTCGAAAGATTAACGAATCAGCTATTAAGCAAAAATAGTTCGCTTTCATACGCTCAAGCCCGTACATGGGTCGAACTTTTCTGGGAAGATTTTGAGTCATCTTACGCAAAAGCAGGATATGATTATAAAGGGAAAGAAGCGACGGAAAAGGTTGTTACGATGTACATCAACAGCTACGGTGACAAACTTCATGAAATCGCGGTTAAAAACCCTAAATATCAGCATTTATTAAATAACGATGACTATTTAAAACATTAAATAAAAACGAACCGTCTTCTCAAGACGGTTCGTTTTTGGGTTTCATATTTGTTCTTGTTATGATTAGTGCGGGAGGTAATCAAGCTTTTTACGCAATTTTTTCTCACTGAAAATCCAACCAGTGTACGAACAAATAATATTTAAATCGTAATCAAGCTGGACCACGGCTACAAATGGATAGTAGTCTTTGCTGCGGTAGCGTAAATCAATAAAGCGCACTTCAATGTGGTCGTTATATTCGTCCAGTTCCCATCTATAAATAGGTGAAAAGGAAAGAAAAGCAGATAAATTTTCATCTTTTTTCGCTACTTCAATTACGGCCGATTCAGGAATTGGAACTTTATCAAACGTATCATAAATAAAAATTTCTTCTCCGATTGCTCTTCCTACATGAAAGTACTTTTCGGTCGTCACGGCTAAGTGCCAGTGAGTGAAACGCAGCGTAGGAGAGATATTGAGCTTGATAACATCAGGAAACTGTTTTCGAAGCTTCTTGGCGATTTGGTGGCGCATATAAAAGCGCAGTCCATAGTAAAACGCCAATAACACATATAGCGTAATGAATGTTGGTCCTGGCTCTGCTCCAATAAACCAGATTAAAATTGCGAGCACGTGGGCTGAGAAAATCACGTAATCAAACGTGTTGATTACGCCAAGAGCAATCCATTTATTTGTGAAAGGCCGTAAAGCCTGCGTGCCATAAGCGTTAAAGATATCAACAAAAACGTGAATAATGACGCCTGCAAAGGTCCACATCCATAGGTGCAGCAAGTTAGCTCCTGGCAGCAGAAGCGAAAGAATGAACACGATAAGCAAAGGCCATAAAATAACAGCCGGGATAGAATGTGTAATTCCACGGTGATTGCGGATATACTGTGCATTATTTCGCAGCTTTAAAACAGTGTCTAAATCAGGTGCTAATGACCCGGCCATTACGCCAATCATCACAGCATCCATTGTGGCTGTATTCGCAGATACAGTGGGGTCTAATGTTGCAAGGCCGCCCAGAGCGATTCCCATTGCAATGTGTGTACCAGTATCCAGAGCGAACTCCTCCTTTGTAAGATGATGACGATCTTAGATTATTCTAATTCAGCATGAAAGCTTGATTTAACGCAAAAAATCTCATTTTATTATTAACGCAGCAAATCGGCTGTTTTTATTCATTATTTGAACAATTCATTTTACTATTCATATTTGTAGTTGTTATAAGGTTATCATAAAGTTACTAAGATTCAAAAAGCAACACATTGTATATGTATAGTTAATACCTCGGAGGCTATGACGTGAAACAAAGTAAAGATATTGTACAAAATTTTGATATTCAAGCATTTCAAAATGACTTAATCTCTTGGTTTGAGCAGGAACAGCGCATTTTACCTTGGCGTCAAGATCAGGACCCTTATAAGGTGTGGGTATCTGAAATTATGCTTCAACAAACGAGAGTAGATACGGTCATTCCTTATTTTAATAATTTTATTAGCAAATTTCCCACTATCAAAGACTTAGCTTATGCGAATGAAGATGATGTGTTAAAAGCGTGGGAAGGATTAGGCTATTATTCTCGTGCCCGTAATTTGCAAACTGCGGTTCGAGAAGTTCACGAACAATACGGGGGAGAAGTTCCAAATACGCCAGCAGAAATCTCCAAACTAAAAGGAGTGGGTCCTTATACAACAGGGGCCATTTTAAGTATTGCATACGGAGTGCCGCAGCCTGCTGTAGATGGAAATGTCATGCGTGTGCTATCGCGCATTTTATCCGTTTGGGATGATATTGCAAAACCGAAAACAAGAAAGTTGTTTGAAGAAATCGTGCATGAAATTATTTCAACAGATAATCCTTCCTATTTCAATCAAGGTATGATGGAACTTGGTGCCATTGTCTGTACACCAACTTCTCCTTCCTGTTTGTTATGTCCAGTTCGCGAACACTGCCGCGCTTTTGAAGAAGGAGTGCAGAATGAGCTTCCCGTTAAATCAAAGAAAAAAGCGCCGCGTGCTCTTCAGCTTGCTGCAGCGGTGATTAAAGACGGTGAAGGAAATTATCTAATTCATAAGCGTCCAAGCAAAGGACTTTTAGCTAATCTATGGGAATTTCCAAATATAGAAGTAGATCTTAGTATAGCGCCAGATCATCAGCAGCTTCAGGCATTTATTCAAAACGAGTACGGAGCTGATATTAAAATTCATGCGCCGTTTACCACAATTCAGCACGTGTTTTCTCATATCGTCTGGAACATCACAGTATATGAAGCAGAGCTTGCAAGTGATATCAGTGCATTAAAAAATTTGAAAGTAGTTTCTGAAAAAGACTTAGAACAATATGCATTTCCGGTTTCCCATCAAAAAATCTTAAAAGAATATTTGCTTGTTAAATAAAAGAAGCGTGGATAAACTCCGCGCTTCTTTTTATTTAATCATATGATACGTGCGTGCCGTGTGTATAATCTGCTTCGTGGCGCTGTAACCCGCCTCGTGCTTCAATTTCTTTAATAATTTGCTGATGAATACTTTGTCCTTCAGCATTTAAATACGGCGTCATTTGCTGTAAAGAGTGATGGAAAAACGCAAGCTCGCTGTCTTTCCACTCGCTTTTAGAAATCATTGAAAGAGCCGTCATGTCTCGACCTACATACATTCTATTCACCTCGTTCATTTTATCAAGTTTTATCTATTTTCCCTATATTACTTGTTTCTTATGCGATAAAATCAGTACAATGTAAAGATAATATGATACATAAGGGAGATGACATCATGTCACAAAAGGTAGCACTAGTTACGGGAAGCAGCAGAGGTATTGGTAAAGAGATTGCCTTACGTCTTGCTAAAGAAGGATACGATATTGTATTAAACTATGCACGAAGCAAAAGTGCAGCGCAGGAAGTAGCCGAAGAAATCAAAGCATTAGGCAGAGAAGCATTAGTTGTTAAAGCAAACGTAGGAAAAGTAGAGAAAATTAAAGAAATGTTTGAGCAAATTGATGACGCATTCGGTCGCTTAGACGTATTTGTAAGTAATGCAGCTTCAGGAGTTTTACGTCCTATTATGGAATTAGAAGAAACTCACTGGAATTGGACAATGGACATCAATAGCAAAGGATATTTATTCTGTGCACAAGAAGCGGCTAAACGTATGGAAAAAGTAGGCGGAGGAAAGATTGTTACCATCAGTTCGCTCGGTTCTATTCGCTATTTGGAAAATTATACAACAGTAGGCGTGTCAAAAGCTGCTGTAGAAGCATTGACCCGCTATTTAGCAGTGGAGCTTGCTCCAAAAAATATTGTGGTAAATGCTGTATCTGGAGGTGCTGTGGATACAGAAGCATTAAAGCACTTCCCAAATCGTGATGAACTGTTAGATGATGCGCGCAAACATACTCCAGCTGGTCGTATGGTGGAGCCAAAAGACATGGTAGATGCAGTGATGTTCTTAGTCTCCGATCAAGCAAATATGATTTGCGGTCAAACGCTTATTATTGACGGAGGGCGTTCACTTTTAATGTAAGGTAAATGTATTTTGTGCTTGCGCTTTAAAATACTGAAAAAAGTTTGCATACCCTATTTACCTCCCGGGCATATTAATTTTCGTGGAGGTGATTACAATGGCAAAACAAACTAACAAAACAGCATCTGGTACAAGCACACAACACGTGAAAAACCAAAATGCTCAAGCATCTAAAAACAACTTCGGTACTGAATTTGGTAGCGAAACAAATGTACAAGAAGTGAAGCAACAAAATGCACAAGCAGCGGCAAACAAAAGCCAAAATGCTCAAGCATCTAAAAACAACTTCGGTACTGAATTTGCTAGCGAAACAAGTGCTCAAGAAGTGAGACAACAAAACGCACAAGCAGCGGCAAACAAAAGCCAAAATGCTCAAGCATCTAAAAACAACTTCGGTACTGAATTTGCTAGCGAAACAAGTGCTCAAGAAGTGAGACAACAAAACGCACAAGCTGAAGCAAAGAAAAACCAAAACGCTGGTAAATACCAAGGTTAATATCAAAAGCGAACTTAACGTCTTTCAAACGGCGATGTTAAGTTCGCTTTTTCTTATATAAAAAGCAACAAAGTATGACAAAACTTCTTGAAACTTTACACAACTCGTCAAAGGAATCTGTCTCACCTAAACAGAATGTTAACAGAAGTGCCGCGTGTATGGTTAAAGCAAATAGGGAGGAGCTATCGTATGAAAAAATTTGATCAGCTAGTGACTCAACAATTGGAGACCATGGATCAACTTCTGTTTTTGCAGTCTGAGATTGAGCGCTGTCAGGAAATCGAAGGTGAACTAGTAAAACTTCATGAAGAAGCAAAACTTCATTCTGTGCAAGATGAAATTAGTGAAATGAAGCTAAAATTAAAAGAGATTCAATTGACGTTTGAAGCACAAACCGAAGACATTATTCGTACATATAAAAGTGAAGGGGCTTGCTCTACACTTGCTTAATGAACATTGATGTGTCACTTCCTCTCTTTTTTAAGGCTGCTAAGCAAAGGAAAAGTAGGGGGAGTGACTTTTTTGAACTCAAGAAGGTTAGCACATTTGTGTTAAAATGAGAGAGAAACCGTTATAATAAACATAAGACAAATGGAGACGTTATATGAATTTTTTTAAGTGCTAAAATGAAAGTAGGTATTGGAGATGGGAATTCCGGTGGAAGGAGAAACAATTCAAATACACAGCTACAAGCATAATGGACATATTCATCGCGTGTGGGATCGGACAACCGTATTAAAAGCAACCAATAACTTAGTGATTGGAGGAAATGATCGTACAGTCGTTACAGAATCAGATGGACGAACATGGGTCACAAGAGAGCCGGCAATTTGTTATTTTCATGCTCAGCAGTGGTTTAACGTCATTGGGATGATCCGTGAAGATGGAATTTATTATTACTGCAATATCAGTTCGCCGTTCATTTATGATGACAATGAAGCGCTCAAATATATTGATTATGATTTAGATATTAAAGTCTATCCAGATATGACATACACCCTTCTTGATGAAGATGAATATGAGAAGCATCGAAAAGAAATGAATTATCCAGAAGTGATTGACCGTATTTTACATAATCACGTCGAGGAGTTAAAAGGTTGGATTCGACAGCGAAAAGGCCCGTTTGCTCCAGATTTCATTGACATTTGGTATGAACGTTTTTTAACATATCGGCATTCTTGATGAATGAGCTAGAGAACATTATGTTAGGCCGTCTAAAGCTGACTGTTTGATATAATGTTCTTTTTGGCGTTATGGTCGCCATCTTTTAGAAGAGATAAAAGCACTAAAAAATCGACGCGTGTACATATACTAAGAAAGCTTGCCCTCATAGATAGAAAGGGGAGATTTTATGGGAAGTATAAGACGCTACATGAAGTTTGTACAGCCATACAAATGGCAAATTGTCGGCACTGTCTTAATTGGTATTATTAAATTTGCTATTCCTTTATTAATTCCGCTGCTTTTGAAATATGTTTTGGACGATATCGTAAATGGACATGGCATGTCTTCCTCTGAAAAAGTTCATAAAATGGTGACGATTATGGGGATTTCGTTTGTTATATTTTTAGTGTTAAGACCTCCCATTGAATATTACAGGCAGTATTATGCTCAGTGGGTATCGAGCAAAGTATTATATGATATTCGGGATCAGCTGTTTAGCCATATTCAAAAGCTTAGCTTGCGTTACTATGCAAACACGCGAGCGGGTGAAGTGATTTCACGAGTCATTAATGATGTAGAGCAAACAAAAAACTTTGTTATCACAGGCTTAATGAACGTATGGCTTGATATGATGACGATTGTAATAGCCATTGTGATTATGTTTACGATGAATGTACCTTTAACACTGGTATCGATTATTTTGCTGCCGGTTTATGCGTTCTCTGTAAAATATTTTTACAGTCGTCTGCGCCATTTAACGCGAGTCCGTTCGCAGGCTTTAGCGGAAGTACAGGGTCACTTGCATGAAAGGGTTCAAGGAATCTCTGTTATTCGCAGCTTTGCTATTGAGCCTCATGAGCAGAAACAATTTGATAAGCAAAATTCAAATTTTCTACAAAAAGCAATCAATCATACGAATTGGAATGCCAAAACATTTGCAGTAGTGAACACCATTACCGATTTGGCACCTTTAATCGTGATTACATTTGCTGGATATCAAGTCATCACAGAAAGTCTTAGCGTAGGAACGATGGTAGCATTTGTGGCCTATATTGACCGCTTGTATAATCCGCTTCGCCGCTTGGTCAATTCATCGACTACGCTCACGCAGTCTGTTGCATCTATGGACCGGGTGTTTGAGTTCATTGATGAAGAATACGATATTACAGACAAGAAAGATGCAAAAGAATGTACTGAGCTTCATGGAAAGGTGCAGTTTGAGCACGTTTCATTTGCTTATGAAGAAGAAGAAAAACCTGTGATTCATGATATTAATTTAGATGTAGAAAAAGGAAAATCCGTTGCGTTTGTTGGAATGAGCGGAGGAGGGAAATCCACGCTTATCAGCTTAATTCCGCGCTTTTATGATGTGACAGAGGGGAAAATTCTCATTGATGACATTGATATCAAAACCTATAAAGTACGCAGCCTGCGAGATAAGATTGGAATCGTCCTGCAGGATACGGTGTTGTTTAGTGACACGGTTAAAAACAATATACTGCTTGGAAAGCCAGGAGCGACAGATGAAGAAGTAATTGCTGCGGCAAAAGCCGCAAATGCCCACGATTTTATTATGAATTTGCCCGAAGGATATGATACAAAAGTGGGAGAGCGGGGAATGAAGCTATCAGGGGGACAAAAGCAGCGTATTTCCATTTCGCGCGTATTTTTAAAAAATCCAGCTATTCTTATTTTTGATGAAGCCACTTCAGCTCTAGATTTGGAAAGTGAGCACTATATTCAAGAAGCATTAGCTGAACTAGCAAAAGACCGTACGACTTTCATTGTAGCCCACCGTTTATCTACAATTACTCATGTTGATGAAATTGTACTTTTAGAAAATGGAAGAGTAGTCGAACGAGGTTCTCATGAGGAGTTAATTAAGAAAAAAGGTCATTACTATCAGCTCTTTAACGTTCAGCAGCTTGATACAATTTAAAAACACCACCTATTGTCTAACAATAGGTGGTGTTTTTAATCTTCTTGTCGCTGATGATTAATATCAAATGAGTTATCATCTTTGTGATAGTTTTGGAACGTATCAATCAGCTTATCAAGATGCTCTAACTCTTCACTATACTCAATGATGACGGAAATTAAAGGGAAGATATGATAAATAATCTTATTCTCTTCATCATTATCGTATATTTTGTACTGCATAAATTTATCGATTAAAGCTCGTTTTCCAACGCAGGCTTCGTTTGGTACAGTAGTGGTTGGCTGTACGCGTAATTTCCCAATGAATTTTAATAATACTTGCTCATGATACATTAACAGGCACTCAACTTCAGATTTGATTAAATCTTGAAATTGCTGCGGCATGACTTGAAGGTCATTTTCCACTCGATGAAGTAGTTTCAGGGTTGTAAGAGCGCGTGTTGTAACGGTAATCATTTGACGAAATAAAACGAGCTTGCGTGACTTAACAAAACGTTTTTTGGTTGAATAAGTGCGTTCTTCTTTGTAAAAATCGAAAAGTTGATTCATTTTAGCCACATTGTCTTTCATTTTTTCAATGTCTTCTTTTAACAATGTGTGCTCAGATGCGTGATAAAGATTCATGCGAATCCATTTAATAATTTCTTCCGTTGTGCTTACAATTTTATAATACAGCTTTGTTTCATACTTTGGCGGAATAAAAATAAGATTGACAATAAATGCTGAGAATACCCCAAGTAACACTGTACCAAAGCGTATAAGCGCATATTCAACGAAATTATCTCCTGGATTTTCCATGATTGCAATTACTGTCACAAGCGCAAGCCCAATTGTATTATTAATACGTAATTTTAAGTTGACTGCGATGACAACAACAGCGGTAAAACCAATAATGATGGGGTGGGTACCAAAAATAAGTCCAAAACAAACTGCAGAAGCAGCTCCAATCACATTCGCCTGTATTTGCTCCAATATTGTTAAATAAGATCTGTAAATAGACGGTTGAATTGCAAAAACTGCCGCAATTGCCGCAAATATTGGAGATGGTAAACTTAGAAATTCACCTAATAACAATGAAAGTGTAATGGCAATTCCCGTTTTTAAGATGCGGGCACCAAGTTTCATGTGCGTTCGTAGTTCCTTTCTGTAAAAAAGTTTTTTCGTTATGAAGAATGTTCCCCAAAACAAATGATAAATTGCAAAAATCAATCCTTCTTTATTACATAACCTGTTGGAAATAATATAAACAATAACATACTATACAAGGTTTAAGAATGGATATCAAGAGAAAACAAGCAGAAAAATAAGGGTATTTCTCGGGATTTTTCGACAGGATGACAAAAAGGAGATGACGCGTAAGAAATGGTTATGAAAGGTGGGAATGTTCTATAAGGAAACCCAAAGGCAAGATAAAAAAGCACTCATTTTCAAACGAGTGCTTTAGAGTAAAAATTAGCGTTCTTCACTTAACTGTTTAAATGCTTTTTCTACAGCTTCTAAAGTGTCGGTAATATCTTTTTCTGTATGAGCTGTAGTAAGGAACCATGCTTCATATTTCGAAGGAGCTAAGTTGACGCCTTGGTGGAGCATTAGTTTAAAGAAGCGTGCGAATAATTCGCCGTCTGTATTTTCTGCTTGTTCATAGTTTTTAACCGTTTCTGTTGTAAAGTAGAGAGTAAGAGCGCCTTTTAATCGATTGATCGTAATAGGCATGTTATATGTACGAGCATGTTTTAAAATACCTTCTTCGAGCATCGCCCCTAGCTTATCTAGCTGTTCATAAACACCTTCTTGCTTTAGTACTTCCAGGCAAGCAATCCCAGAAAGAATAGACGCTGGGTTTCCTGCCATTGTACCTGCTTGATAAGCCGGTCCAAGCGGCGCCACTTTTTCCATGATTTCTTTTTTACCGCCGTAGGCTCCGATTGGAAGACCTCCGCCGATGATTTTTCCAAATGCAGTCAGATCAGGTTTTACACCAAGTAAATCTTGAGCTCCGCCGTACATAAAGCGAAATGCTGTAATCACTTCATCATAAATAACAAGTGCTCCAGCTTCGTGAGTTAATTCGTTAACTTGTTCTAAAAAGCCAGGTTCTGGCTCAACAATTCCGAAGTTTCCAACGATTGGTTCTACTAAAACAGCTGCAATTTGATCGCCCCATTTTTCTAATGCTTCCTTGTAAGGCTCAATATCGTTAAAAGGAACTGTGATGACTTCATTAGCGATACTTTTTGGTACACCTGCAGAGTCAGGAGTTCCGAGCGTAGAAGGGCCAGATCCAGCTGCTACCAATACAAGGTCGGAATGGCCGTGATAGCAACCTGCAAATTTAATGATTTTATCGCGTCCAGTATAAGCGCGTGCTACACGGATTGTTGTCATAACTGCTTCTGTTCCAGAGTTGACGAAGCGCACTTTATCTAATGCGGGCATCGCTTCTTTGAGCATTTTAGCAAATGTGACTTCATGAGCAGTTGGCGTACCGTAAAGAACACCAGTTTCAGCTGCTTTTGTAATAGCTTTCGTGATATGAGGATGAGCGTGTCCTGTAATAATAGGGCCGTAAGCTGCTAAATAGTCAATATATTTATTTCCATCGACGTCCCAGAAATAAGCTCCGCTTGCCTTTTCCATTGCAACAGGCGCTCCGCCTCCTACGGCTTTATATGAACGTGAAGGGCTGTTAACGCCGCCTACAATATGTTCGAGCGCTTCAGCGTGTAATTGTTCTGATTTTGTAAATTGCATGTTATGCCTCCTAATGAAAAGTTCAACTTCTTTATTCTATCAAACTTATTTGTTTCTTGAAAAACATTCGAGAACGTGTATGATAGAAATTTGTGAGCTAACTGCTAGAAAATAGTTCCTCATCTCGCAGAGGAGTTGCTAGCAAGGGCGCCGGAAACAATAAAAGAAACCACTAATACGTCGACGTAACGGAGGGAATACAATGAAAAATGCTATTGAGGTGAATCAACTTCGGAAAGAATTTAAAGCCTATTCTAGCCGCTCTGGCCTTAAAGGGGCATTCCGGGACTTATTTACCCGTAATTATAGAGTTATGAAAGCTGTGAACGATATTTCGTTTACCGTAAAACAAGGGGAAATGGTAGGTTATATAGGAGAAAACGGAGCGGGGAAATCGACCACAATCAAAATGCTGACAGGAATCTTAACTCCTACTTCAGGGGAGATTACCGTAAATGGAATGAATCCTCATAAAGAAAGGGAGAAGTTTGCCCAAACGATTGGAGTTGTTTTTGGTCAACGCTCTCAGCTGTGGTGGGATATTGCCGTACAAGAATCTTTTCGCTTGTTAAAAAAAGTATACAAAGTGTCAGATGAAGATTATAACGCTCATATGGAACATGTTATTCAAACGTTAGATATTGGACCGCTGCTAGATAAGCCGGTGCGAAAGCTTTCTCTAGGTCAAAGAATGCGCTGTGAGCTGGCTGCTGCTCTTATTCATAATCCGCCGCTTCTATTTTTAGATGAACCGACGATCGGTTTAGATGTGCTGGTTAAATTAAAAATCCGCCAATTTTTAAAAGAAATTAATGAAAAATATAATACGACGATTTTGCTTACGACACATGATTTAGCAGATATTGAAGCTTTATGTGAACGCGTTGTAATGCTCGATGAAGGCAGTATTATTTATGACGGATCACTGCAAAAGCTGCGTTCGAATTGGGGAGACCTTAAACAAGTCACGTTTGAATTTGGAACCGCGCCAAATAAAGAGCAGTTGAAGCTATTGACGCAAGGGATGCCTGTTAACTGGATTGAAGGTGATCAAAAATATTTGTGGACAGCGCAGCTTCAAAATAAAGGAGACTTACTGTCACAGCTGATTGCTAAAGTGGTGGCAAAGCACGAAATCAGTGATATTAACATTGAAGAAATTTCAACGGAAGAAATCATCCGCAACATTTATGAAGAAGGTGTTGTGAATGGATAAATATATAGAGATGATACGCATTCGCTTTTTAATGATGCTGGCGTATCGGACGAATTATTACAGCGGAATATTGATTTATGCGATTAATATTGGTGCTTACTACTTTTTATGGTCCGCTATTTATGGAGGAAAAGAGAATATTCAAGGGTTATCCATTACCCAAATGACAACGTATGTAGCCGTTTCATGGATGGCAAGAGCCTTTTATTTTAATAACATTGACCGTGAAATGGCAATGGAAATTAAAGATGGCAAGGTGGCAGTAGAGTTAATTAAGCCTTATAGCTACCTTGGTATGAAAACAATGCAAGGACTGGGAGAAGGGATTTTTCGGCTGCTGTTTTTCTCAGTGCCCGGTATGATTATTGTCGCGTTTTTATTTCCAGTACAGTTCTCAGCCAATGCCGCAACATGGCTTTATTTTGGACTGTCTTTAATTTTTAGTTTCATTATTAATACACAAATTAATTTATTAACGGGTATTACTACTTTCTTTCTCTTTAACAATGACGGACTCATTCGAGCGAAGCGCGTTGTTATTGATTTGTTTTCAGGACTTCTTCTGCCCATCAGTTTCTATCCTTTATGGGCGCAACATATTATGAGCTATTTCCCTTTTCAGGCCATTAGTTATATTCCGAGCATGATTTTCACAAATGGATTTAAAGGGCAGGAAGTAATAAATGCTCTTATTACACAAGCAGTTTGGTCAGGGCTTCTATTTATTCCTATTGCGTGTTTGTGGAACATAGCGAAGAAAAAAATGGTTATTCAAGGAGGGTAGTCTATGAAAATGTTTTATTTTTCGATTTTCTTTCAGTACATTAGTCAATATATGAAAACAAGGCTTCAGTATCGCACCGATATGGTAGTTGAAATCATTTCAGACTTATTGTTTCAAACAGTTAATTTGATTTTTATTTTAGTTGTATTTGGACATACTCAGTCGCTGCACGGATGGTCACGAGAGGAAATTATCTTTATTTATGGTTTCTTTTTGGTCCCTTTTGCTATTTTTTCGTCTTTCTTTAACATTTGGGATTTCAACGAGCGCTACATTGTTAAAGGTGAAATGGACCGAATTTTAACGCGGCCGATTCACAGTTTGTTTCAAGTTATTTTAGAGCGGATGGAACTGGAATCATTGTTTGGTGGTATCACAGGGATTGCCGTAATGGCTTATGCTGCGTCTTCTTTACATCTTCATTTCCAGTGGTATGATGTTTTTATTTTTCTATTGTTTATTTTAGGAGGAGCGCTTGTATACGCAGGAATTTTCATCGCCTTAGCAAGCATAGGCTTCTGGTCGGATGCCAGGACCTCTATTATGCCTACTATTTATAATATTGGAAACTACGGAAGGTATCCTGTAGATATTTATAACAATGTCATCCGATATGTTTTAACGTGGATTCTTCCTTTTGCATTTGTAGGCGTATATCCAGCTGCTTATTTCTTAGGAAGGTCAGAATGGTACGGATATGCATTTTTAACCCCGGTGATGGGAATCGTCTTTTTTGTAATCTCTATTTTCTTATGGAATACAGGTGTCAAAAAATACAGAGGAGCAGGCAATTAAATGCCTGCTCTTTTTCGTGGCTTCTGAGTAGTAATGAATGGACAAGGATGCGCGTATAGTGGTAGTAGAGTATAAATTAAAGGAGTAGAATGATGGTTATTTTTCTAATCCTCGTTATCATTGTTTTTGTAATTGGTAGTATGAAGTTTCTTTTTGAAAAAGAACTTGGAGAATTTCATTTTTTCTCAATTGGTCATTTCTTTGTCTTGTTTTATTCATATATCACAGTTTTATTGGGGTTTAGCCTTATTTATACAGTGTGTGAGATGGGAAGTATTCCAGTGTTAAGCGGAGGGTTTGAACATGAAGGTCATTACTTTTATACGCTGTTTAACAGCATGTATTTCAGCGCAGCGACGTTATTTTCAGTAGGATACGGAGATATGTATCCGGTTGGAATTGGGAAATTATTTGCAACTTTTGAAGCGTTTATCGGCTACATTATGCCTGCAATCTTTGTGATGCGAACTGTTACCCGCACTTAAACTTGTCATCTTATCTAATATTGGGTACGCTATTCAAAGAAAATGAAAAGCGTAAAGGAGCAGATAAATATGACAGCTGTAGTTGGAGAAAAAGCACCCGATTTTGTATTAATGTCTACAAATGGAGAGCAAGTATCACTCGCTTCGATGAAAGGAAAAAACGTTGTGCTGTATTTTTATCCGAAAGATATGACGCCAGGCTGTACAACGGAAGCTTGTGATTTCAGAGATCAGCATGAAAATTTTGAAGAGCTAGATGCGGTGATTTTAGGAGTGAGCCCGGATCCAATCGACAAACACCATAAGTTTATTGATAAGCACGGTCTCCCATTCTTGCTTTTAGCTGACGAAGATCACAGCGTAGCTGAAGAATATGGAGTATGGAAACTGAAAAAAAACTTTGGAAAAGAATATATGGGCATTGAACGCTCCACTTTTATCATTGATAAAGAAGGAACGCTCGTAAAAGAGTATCGCAAGGTTCGAGTAAAAGGGCATGTGGAAGAAGCTTTATCATTTATTAAAGAAAAAATGGCATAAAAACAGGCAGATAACTAGAGCAGTTTTAGTCTTTGAACATACAATATCAGTGTAGGGCATACCTCCTCAGATGTTAATATATTTAAAAGTGTGGATTGATTTCCACACTTCTTTTTTTGCATAACATATATGAATAATTTCTACTTATTACATAAAATAGGAATAGGCATCAAGTTGACAAAACGTGGGTAAAACATGTAGACTAATTATAAGAATTATAAAGTAATAATACTTATAGAAGAGGGGTGCATGACGTGTCAAATCATTTACAAGAAGCCCTTGAAACGTTAAAAGGTACTGGCGTTCGTATTACACCACAACGTCATGCTATTTTAGAGTATTTAATCAATTCTATGACACACCCAACAGCAGATGATATTTATAAAGCGCTGGAAGGTAAGTTTCCAAATATGAGTGTAGCAACCGTTTACAATAATTTAAGAGTATTTCGCGAAGTAGGTATTGTAAAGGAACTAACATACGGTGATGCATCAAGCCGGTTTGATTATGTTACAACAGAGCATTACCATGTGATTTGCGAAAGCTGCGGAAAAATTGTGGATTTTCATTATCCTGGTTTAGACGAAGTAGAAAAGCTGGCTGCTCATATTACTGACTTTGATATTAGTCACCACCGAATGGAAATTTACGGAACGTGTCCTGATTGTACGGCTAAAAAAGCGCATTAATAAGCTGATAGTAGTGATACTATCAGCTTTCTTTTTGTTTTTTTCTATTATACTTTTCATCGAATTGTTTTCCTTCAAGAGACCGGTCAAGCGTAAGCGGCTCGTTGCAATACATACACATATCTACGCGCCCTAGCATTTTGGTTTGCTTTTGACATGTAGGGCAGGTTACTTGAACTGCTTTTGTAGAAAGCATGCCAATCCAGAAATAAACGCCGGTACTAGCTACGATGCACAGTAAACCTAAAAGCATAAAAATAGTCATTAGCCAGACTGAAGACCGAAAGAAAATTCCCCCATACATAACAATGAAACCAACAAAGATCAGGCTGAGTGCAAACGTGCGAATCTTGTTAATTTTATTTGAATACTTTATCCCCATCAGTATCCCCCCTGTTACCAATATATCATAGAGTGAGACAGTGAATGGTAATAAAAATTGAATCTTCGGAAAATTATCCGTAGTTTTTGAGCTTTCTGAATGATTTCCATAATTCTGAGTGGGATATCCGTTATACATCGTATATAATAAAAAAAGAAATCTTAGTCCATAGCCTTTAAAATTTTGAAAAATATTTGTCTATTACAGTTAGGAGAGCTCAAAATGGAAGATGTTTTACGGCCAATATATCAAGAAAGAGCTAGCAATAAAGACACACTCGGTATTTTACTGATTGAAAAAAAGAAATCAGAATCTCCAGTGACGGATAATTTGGATGCTATCTTATTTATTGTGACCAAAACCACAGAAACTTCTCTTTTTATTAAACAATACGAATATGAAAATGAGCGTGCTGCACTTTATATGGCTTCTGAACAGCAAATGAGTGAATGGATTATGAATGGGACGAACCGCCGTATTATTGATTGGATCTTAAATGGTAAAGTGCTATTTGATCGAAACGAATATATGGAAAACTTAAAGAAACGCTTAATTGATTTCCCTAGAGAGATCGGACAAAGAGAATAGGTGTCGAGTTTGCTAAGTTGATTCGCCGATTTAAAGAAGGAAAAGACTTTTATGCGTCTAATCATTATTTAGATGCATTCAATCATGTCATTCATGCTCTTCATCATTTAGCACGACTGTCTGTGTTGGAAAATGGATTTCACCCAGAAGTGACAGTGTGGAACCAAGTGAAAAAAATAGAACCTGAAATTCATCGTCTTTACGAAGAGCTAATTATTAGCCAAGAAGAGGTTAGCAAGCGTTTGGAGCTGCTTTTCTTAGCAAGTGAATTTCTAGTCAATAAAAAAACTGAATTGGGTGCGAAGCATCTTGTTCATATTATGAAAAGTGAAAAGCAGGAATGGACGTTTAATGAACTTGTTCACCATCCCGAAATACGCCCTTATGCTATTGACTTAGGAATACTCCTTGAGTTTTTAATTGAAAAAGATATCATTATGGTAAAAAAAGTAGAAACCAAAGGAAAGAGTTTGTACCATAGACACTATGTGGCGAAATGATAGAGAGAGAAAGGGTATCTGATACGGTATGGTTATGACGTATAGATGCCCTGACACATGATTTTATAGTCTGGATAAAAGGTTTTTCTAAAAAAACACGATTTATTTTAAAAAATCTATTGACGCTTTAAAATATCCGTGGTAAATTTATATACGTCGCTGATGAGCGATACTAAATTTATCAAAAACTTGAAAAAACTTCTTAAAAAAGTTGTTGACAAGAAAGAGATAAACTGGTAAGATTAAAAAGTCGCTTAAGAGCGGCGCTTGAACTTTGAAAACTGAACAAAGCGACAAACGTCAACGTTAATTTTTATTTTTTAAAATGAGCAAGTCAAACATTTCTTCGGAGAGTTTGATCCTGGCTCAGGATGAACGCTGGCGGCGTGCCTAATACATGCAAGTCGAGCGAACTGATTAGAAGCTTGCTTCTATGACGTTAGCGGCGGACGGGTGAGTAACACGTGGGCAACCTGCCTGTAAGACTGGGATAACTTCGGGAAACCGAAGCTAATACCGGATAGGATCTTCTCCTTCATGGGAGATGATTGAAAGATGGTTTCGGCTATCACTTACAGATGGGCCCGCGGTGCATTAGCTAGTTGGTGAGGTAACGGCTCACCAAGGCAACGATGCATAGCCGACCTGAGAGGGTGATCGGCCACACTGGGACTGAGACACGGCCCAGACTCCTACGGGAGGCAGCAGTAGGGAATCTTCCGCAATGGACGAAAGTCTGACGGAGCAACGCCGCGTGAGTGATGAAGGCTTTCGGGTCGTAAAACTCTGTTGTTAGGGAAG